>NZ_PNDV01000079.1:0-1769 GCF_005930865.1 Pseudoalteromonas sp. S554
CACTTTCACATGGACAACCATCGCCATGCTTGCTTAGCCTTCTCCGTCCCCCCATCGCAATTATACCAAGTACGGAAATATTAATCCGTTTCCCATCGACTACGCCTTTCGGCCTCGCCTTAGGGGTCGACTTACCCTACCCTGATTAACATGGGATAGGAACCCTTGGTCTTCCGGCGTGCGGGTTTTTCACCCGCATTATCGTTACTCATGTCAGCATTCGCACTTCTGATACGTCCAGCATACCTCCCGGTACACCTTCAACCGCTTACAGAACGCTCCCCTACCACTCATACAAAGTATGAATCCGCAGCTTCGGTGCATAGTTTAGCCCCGTTACATCTTCCGCGCAGACCGACTCGACCAGTGAGCTATTACGCTTTCTTTAAAGGATGGCTGCTTCTAAGCCAACCTCCTGGCTGTCTGGGCCTTTCCACATCGTTTCCCACTTAACTATGACTTTGGGACCTTAGCTGGCGGTCTGGGTTGTTTCCCTCTTCACGACGGACGTTAGCACCCGCCGTGTGTCTCCCGGATATTACTTTACGGTATTCGGAGTTTGCAAAGGGTTGGTAAGTCGGGATGACCCCCTAGCCTTAACAGTGCTCTACCCCCGTAAGTATTCGTCCGAGGCTCTACCTAAATAGATTTCGGGGAGAACCAGCTATCTCCCGGTTTGATTAGCCTTTCACTCCTAGCCACAGGTCATCCCCTAACTTTTCAACGTTAGTGGGTTCGGTCCTCCAGTTGATGTTACTCAACCTTCAACCTGCCCATGGCTAGATCACCGGGTTTCGGGTCTATACCTTGCAACTATTCGCCCAGTTAAGACTCGGTTTCCCTACGGCTACCCTAATCGGTTAACCTCGCTACAAAATATAAGTCGCTGACCCATTATACAAAAGGTACGCAGTCACAGAACAAGTCTGCTCCTACTGCTTGTACGTACACGGTTTCAGGTTCTATTTCACTCCCCTCACAGGGGTTCTTTTCGCCTTTCCCTCACGGTACTGGTTCACTATCGGTCAGTTGGGAGTATTTAGCCTTAGATGATGGTCCACCTATATTCAGTCAAAGTTTCACGTGCTCCGACCTACTCGATTTCACTTAAAATGTCTTTTCATGTACGGGACTATCACCCTGTATCGTGGCACTTTCCAGAGCCTTCCATTAACACATAATAAGCTTAAGGGCTGTTCCGATTTCGCTCGCCGCTACTTTCGGAATCTCGGTTGATTTCTTTTCCTACGGGTACTTAGATGTTTCAGTTCTCCGCGTTCGCCTCGTTAACCTATGTATTCAGTTAACGATACCTGCAAGCAGGTGGGTTTCCCCATTCGGAAATCCTAGTCTCAAGTGCTTTTTACTAGCTTGACTAGGCTTATCGCAAGTTAATACGTCCTTCATCGCCTCCAACTGCCAAGGCATCCACCGTGTACGCTTAGTCACTTAACCATACAACCCAAACGGGTCTTTGTTTTGTGACAGTTTAACTTCGCCAGAAGTTAATATTGAATACTAAAGTAGATACCAATCAATCGACTCATAAGAGTGATTAAATGGCACTGAATGATACTGCTATCATTCTTTTTTACTTTTGAAAACTCTGTACAAATAACAATGTTATTCATACGAATTTTATTATCAGCTTTTCCAAATTTTTAAAGAGCATATTAATTAACTAAGCCAGTGGCTTAACTAACTAACAATCATCTGTGTGGACACTACGAACAAATAAGTTCTAAATCGTATAAGGAGGTGATCCAGCC
>NZ_PNDV01000008.1:0-65334 GCF_005930865.1 Pseudoalteromonas sp. S554
ACATTACCAGGCTTCAAATTGTAGAAAGCCGCTTCAGAAGTGAAGCGGCTTTTTTACGTCTGCAGAAAAGTAATATTCAACATTCCCTTCTCTAAAGCGTAGCGTCTCCTGAGCAAAGCGCCTCTTTGTGAAGGGGGCTTTTGTTATTAGCAGCGCACCGACTTCACATAAGAAAAACCCGTTACAGCGATGTGACGTTTTTTTGCTGTCTGGGGTTTAAAAAACGAACCTTCAACACCTAGGTCGGGCGAGCAAAGCGACACCCGACGCTAAAAAACATCGATTATAATTATAGTGTTCTTATTTCACGAGCAGGGTTACCAGCAACAACAGTATCCGCCTCTACATTTTTAGTTACTACCGATCCCGCACCAATAACACTATTATCGCCAATAGATACGCCTGCTAAAATAATTGCACCTGCGCCAATCCATACGTTGTTGCCTATTGTAATCGGTGCTGCAAAGTTTTCTTTATTGAGTCGCTGTGTAGGGTTAACAGCATGAGATACCGCTAATAGCTGAACATTGGGACCAATTAAGCAGTCCTGCCCAATGCTGATAGCACCTTCACTAATTGGGGCATCTAATACCGTACAGTTAATGTTTATGAAGCTACGATCACCAATAGTTATTTGATTACCATAATCGCAATGAAAACCCGATTCTATAATTACCCCTTCACCGCATTGAGCGAACAGCTCTTTAATACGTTTTAAATTACCTTTACTTGGGCTTTTATTAAAGAGTCGGCATATTTCGCCAGTTTGCTTTCGTAGCGCTAATAGCGTTTTATCTAAGCTGTTAAATGACTGCATTAAGGCTTCTTTGATTGATTAACTGATCCTAGCGCTATTTTACCTTTATTATTACTTGTTGAAAGCTGCTTTATTTTTGCTCGTTCACTTGCCATTTAAGGAGTTTCGTTTAGAATTACATATCTTTCGAAACGAAACTTAATTTACGAGCTTTATGACTAAACGAAACACACAGCAACGCCGTCATTTAATACTTACTCAGGTAAATGAGCTAGGTGAAGTGGCTGTTGAAAAGCTCGCTGAGCAGTTTCAAACATCTGAAGTAACCATTCGAAAGGATTTAACTGCGCTTGAAAAAAGCGGCTTGTTACTGCGCCGTTATGGTGGAGCTATTGCACTGCCTAAAGAAATCGTCACCGACGAAATAGACTCTAAACGCAAAGTAGCAATAGCTAAGGCTGCAGCAGCACTCATAAAAGATCATAACCGCATTATTATTGATAGCGGGCGCACTACGGCCGCTATGATCCCAGAGCTTGCAAATAAGCGAGGGTTAGTTGTAATGACCAACGCGATTAAAGTGGCGAGCC
This sequence comes from Pseudoalteromonas sp. S554, assembly GCF_005930865.1. Taxonomy (NCBI): domain Bacteria; kingdom Pseudomonadati; phylum Pseudomonadota; class Gammaproteobacteria; order Alteromonadales; family Pseudoalteromonadaceae; genus Pseudoalteromonas; species Pseudoalteromonas sp. S554. The sequence goes on from NZ_PNDV01000008.1 coordinate 1,348, forward strand.
GTTTACTATCACTTGAAAACGAGCCAACACTTTTAATGACCGGTGGTACATGGGATCCACATTCTGAGTCGTTTCAGGGGCAAGTTGCCGAAAACGTATTATGCTCTTATGACTTCGATCAATTATTTATTGGTGCAGATGGCATAGATGTAAAGCGCGGCACGACTACCTTTAATGAGTTAGTTGGCTTAAGCCAAGTAATGGCAAAAGCAGCTCGCGAAGTAATCGTTATGGTTGAATCAGATAAGATTGGCCGAAAAATACCAAATTTAGAATTACCGTGGAAAATAGTAACCACTTTAATAACCGATACTAGCTTAGCAGATGATAAACGCAAAGCGATTGAGGCGTGTGGTGTAAAACTAATTTGTGCAGAGATTATTGATTAGTAACTACAAAGCGAGTTACTAGAATTAAAAAATTGATGGAGACACTATGTGTGGAATAGTTGGGGCAGTTGCAGAACGTCCAGTAAACAAAATTTTAGTTGAAGGCCTTAAACGTCTTGAATACCGTGGCTACGACTCTGCCGGTGTAGCACTTTTAGAAGGCTCTACACTAAATACTGTAAAAGCAGTCGGTAAAGTAGTTAACGTAGAGGCTGCACTTGAGAAAGCAGGCGTTAGCGGTCATACAGGTATTGCACACACACGCTGGGCAACACACGGCAGCGTTACTGAAGAAAACGCTCACCCGCACGTATCAAACAACCAGCTAGCACTCGTGCATAACGGTATCATTGAAAACCACGCAAGCCTACGCGCATCGCTTAAAGAAGAAGGCTACGAGTTCCTATCTGAAACCGATACCGAAGTAATGGTGCACTTAATTCATAAGCTTCGTAAGCAACACACTACGTTACTTGCATCTGTTCAAGCAGCGGTTAAGCAATTTGAAGGTGCATTTGGTACTGTTGTATTTGATAAAGCAAACGACAACGAAATCATCGTAGCGCGCTCAGGTAGTCCACTTGTTATAGGTTTAGGCCTTGGCGAAAACTTTATTGCCTCTGATCAGCTAGCACTATTGCCCGTTACTCGTAGCTTCATCTTTTTAGAAGAAGGCGATGTAGCCCGTATTACCCGCGACACTGTTGAAATTTTTGATGAAAATGGTGACGCTGTAGAGCGTGAAGTTATTGAATCAAATATCACGCAAGACGCGTCAGGCAAAGGCGACTACCGCCACTACATGCTAAAAGAAATTTACGAGCAACCACTTGCGGTACGCAATACCCTTGAAGGGCGTTTAAACGACGACCGCGTAGCAATTGATGCCTTTGGCGACAGCGCTCAGCAAATATTTAAAGACGTAAAACACGTACAAATTATTGCCTGTGGTACGTCATACCATTCAGGTATGGTTGCCCGTTACTGGCTTGAGCAATTTGCAGGCGTTAGCTGTAATGTTGAGATTGCCTCTGAGTTCCGTTACCGCCAATCGTATGTACACGAAAACAGCCTGCTTGTGACTATTTCACAATCGGGTGAAACAGCCGATACGCTAGCGGCATTACGCTTAGCTAAAGAGCAAGGTTACATGGCATCAATGACCATTTGTAACGTACCGGGTTCATCGCTTGTGCGCGAATCTGACCTTGCCTTTATGACTAAAGCCGGCGCTGAAATTGGTGTAGCTTCTACTAAAGCATTTACAACACAATTAGTTGGTTTGTTAATGCTTACTGCGTCTATAGCTCAAGAAAAACAGCTTGATCAAAGTGCCATTGTAAATGCTATAAAAGTACTTCCTGCTAAGCTTGAAGAAACATTACTGCTTGCTGATGGCATTGCAGACCTTGCAGAAGAGTTTGCCGACAAGCATCACTCACTGTTTTTAGGTCGTGGTTCGCAATACCCAATTGCAATGGAAGGCGCGCTTAAGCTTAAAGAGATTTCGTACATTCACGCAGAAGCCTACGCAGCGGGCGAGCTAAAACATGGCCCACTTGCACTTATTGATGCCGACATGCCAATTATTGTTGTAGCACCAAACAATGAGCTATTAGAAAAGCTTAAATCAAACGTAGAAGAAGTACGTGCACGTGGCGGTATTATTTACGTATTCGCAGATAAAGATTCACACTTTGAGTCAGACGACACAATGCGTGTAATCAACGTAAACCACACTGACGACATTATTGCGCCAATTGTTTACACACTGCCATTACAGTTATTGTCGTACTATGTAGCCGTAATTAAAGGTACCGACGTTGACCAACCACGTAACTTAGCTAAATCTGTTACGGTTGAGTAAAATCAATAAGTTATTGTTTGTTGTGCACGTTAAATAATGATCAAAACTGAGTTTAATGTGCGCTACTAAAAATAAAGAACGAAACAAACGAGTTCGATTCTAAAAATAAAGTATGCAACTAAAACGGTCACAATAAGTGGCCGTTTTTTGTATGTATATCTTTTTGATTAAGAATGTATAATTTTTAACTTATATTGGTATTATGGCTGAAAGTAATAAGCTTAATGGTATTCAACAATAAAAATATAAGTTGAATAAGTAGATGCCCAATAAGTTAGAGCAAGTGCTTAAATGGAGTTAGCTGTGGATAATAAAATGGGAAATTTTTACTTTCTTTCTGAACACGACGATCTTTTTGTCGAGCTAGCGGGTGCAGCTGAAAAAGCGTTTGCTAGTGACCCCAATACCACGTTAATTAAATTGAGACAGCTAGGCGAGGCGATTGCGCAACACATTGCTGTATTAGTAAAAGTGAATTTTGAAGACAATACATCGCAGCTTGAATTAATACACAGAATCAGCAGAGAGCTTCAATTAGATCAAGTTGTTAAAGACCTTTTTCATACGCTAAGGGTTGAAGGAAATAAAGCAACTCACAAATTTAGAACAAAACATAAAGAAGCTATTAATGGCTTAGTTGTCGCACGTAAGTTAGCAATCTGGTTTCATCAGTCATTTGGTAAGCAGGGTACCTCATTTAAACCGGGTGCTTTTACCCCTCCTCATGACCCCAGTGAGCAATTACGTAGTTTACAAAGTGAAATAGATAACTTAAAAGTCGACCTGCAAAAAGCAAACCTCGATCTTGACTCCAGCCAACAACTCAACGAATTAATAAATAAAGAAAAAACAGAATATGAATCGCTAGCTTTTGAAATGGACCAAGAGTCCAAAGAGCTAGCTGAGCAAGCGAAAGAACATGAAAGAGCGCTTGCCGACCAAAAACACAACTACGAAAAAAAGATAGCAGAGTTACAAACTAAGCTTTCAAACCTAGATGACGAGTCAAACACCTCATATAAGCAAAAGCTAAGTACAAGTTCAAAAGCTGCAACTCAGCATATCGTCCTGGATGAAGCGTTAACGCGTATTTTAATCGACCAACAGTTACAAGAATCTGGCTGGGAGGTTGATACTGAAGTACTTACCTATAAAAATGGCACTCGCCCAGAAAAAGGAAAAAACATAGCCATTGCTGAGTGGCCTACTGAATACCAAGGAAAAAAAGGGCGTGCTGATTACGTACTTTTTGCAGGCCTTTCACCTATTGCTGTGGTTGAAGCTAAAAAAGAAAACACCAATGTTGCAGGTAAAATTTCACAAGCAGAGCGATACAGTAAAGGCTTAAATGTTCAGTCCCCTTTAATACCTGCTTGGGAGCTACAAGGGTTGACCATAGCATGGCCAGATGAAGATGATGGCCACTATAAAGTGCCGTTTGTTTACTCCTGTAACGGTCGCCCGTATGTACCTCAACTTGCTGAACAATCAGGTACGTGGTTTCGTGATGTACGCGAGCCTGCAAATATTAAACGCGCTTTGCCAAAGTTTCATACCCCAGAGGGGTTGCTTGATCTACTTAAGCGCAGCAAAGACGCCGCACAACAAAAACTAAAAAATGAGCCTTTTGGCTACTTAAAAGTGCGTGATTACCAGCAAAAAGCGATTATCGCTGTTGAAAATACCTTAGCGCAAAATATTCGCCATGCTTTGCTAGCAATGGCCACAGGCACCGGAAAAACCCGTACAATTATTGGTTTAATGTATCGCTTTTTAAAAGCTGAACGTTTCAAGCGAATTTTATTTTTAGTCGATCGAACGGCTCTAGGGCAACAAGCAATAGACGCTTTTAACGAAGCTCCGCTTGAACAAAACCACACTTTATCAAAAATATATAATGTGGCAGAACTAGGAGACATGGCGGCCGAGGCAGAAACCCGCGTACAAGTTGCAACTGTGCAAGCTATGGTTAAGCGTATTTTTATGAGTGATAATCCGCCACCGCTAGATCAGTTTGACTGCATCATAATTGATGAAGCCCACCGAGGTTATACACTCGATCAAGAAATGACAGAGGGTGAACTGGCGACTCGCGACACGAGCCAATACTTGTCGAGCTATCGCCGAGTATTAGATTATTTTGATGCAGTAAAAATAGCACTGACGGCGACACCCGCAAAACACACTAGCGATATTTTTGGCAAACCTGTTTATACCTATTCATACAGAGAAGCAGTAGCTGACGACTGGCTAATAGATCACGAGCCACCGATTCGTTATGAAACCTTATTAACACAAAATGGCATTACTTTTACCAAAGGTGAGGAAGTTAGCGCTATTAATACGCAAACTGGTGAAGTACAAAGCGCCGAACTCGATGACGAACTAAGTTTCGAAGTTGACGCGTTTAACCGCCGAGTTATTAACGAAAACTTCAACCGTGTTATTTGTGAGCAACTTGTGCAAGAGCTAGATCCCTTTGGTGACGAGAAAACCATGATTTTTTGTGCCACCGATTTGCACGCCGACATGGTAAAACGCTTACTCGATGAGGCTTTTAAAGATCTTTATAACGGCGAATATAATCAGGCTGCCGTGGCTAAAGTAACTGGCCAAAGCGATAAGGTAGAGCAGCTTATCCGCCAATATAAAAACGAGCGATACCCTAATATTGCCATTACTGTCGACTTATTAACGACCGGCATTGATGTGCCTAAAATTTGTAACTTAGTGTTTATGCGCCGAGTAAAATCTCGTATTTTATACGAGCAAATGGTTGGACGTGCAACCCGCCGCTGTGACGACATAGGTAAAACCGTATTTCGCATTTATGACCCAGTTGATATCTACGCTGCATTGCAAGATGTTAATACTATGAAGCCCCTAGTAAGAGATCCGAATGTTACGCTCGACCAATTAGTGGATGAAATTACTAACCCTGATCTACTTGAACGAGCGCTTATTGCTCCAGGCGATACACCTGAACAAAGCCATGCTGATGTCGTGCTGAGTCAACTCAGCCAAAAGGTGATGCGGGTATTACGTAAAGCACAGAAAAAATCAGAAAGTAAACCAGCCCTTAAGCAAAAGTTAGATGAGTTACAAGAATCATGGGGCGTAGAACCAAAAAGCTTACACACCTATTTAAACCAGCTAGGGCCAAAACAAGCGGCAACGTTTATAAACCAGCACAGTGGTTTATTAAATCAGTTAGCAGAGGTCAATAGCTTGCTAGGCAGCGAACGACAACCTGTTATTTCAGAGCATCACGATGAAATCCGCGATCGTAGCCAAAGCTATGGTGCGCATCAAAAACCAGAAGATTACCTCGATAGTTTTAATCAGTTTGTTAAAGAGCAATTAAATCAAAATGCAGCGCTTGCAGCGGTTGTTAACAAGCCGCGTGATTTAAATCGCACGCAGCTCAAAGATATTAAGTTACTACTTGATGGTGCCGGTTACACCGAGCCTAAGCTGCAAAGTGCAGTGCGTAACCAAACTAATCAAGATATTGCAGCGAGCATTATTGGTCATATTCGTCGCGCGGCATTAGGTGAGGCACTGGTTCCGTTTGAACAAAGAGTTGCGCAGGCTATGGCGCGCATTTACCAAAGCCACCAGTGGAACCCTAACCAGCGTAAGTGGTTAGACCGATTAGCTAAGCAACTTGTGCATGAAGTCATTATTGACCGTGATTTTGTTAATAACCGCTTTGGCGAGCATGGCGGTGCAAAGCAATTTGATAAAGTATTGAATAATCAACTTGATAGCGTACTAGAAGAACTTAGCGAAGCCATATGGCCTGCTAAAACGGCTTAACAACGAAGTATATAAATAAATGGAATTGCTATACATGTTATATAGCTTATGTATAATTTTCTAAACAATTTATACATAACCAAACAGACATGTATAAAAAAGGATAAAAGCTATCTATGTCGACCTATATTGAGCCTTTACCTCTCCCTAACATTGAACAGTGGGAAACCCGTGCCGTTTTAAAAAAAACCGCCACAGCACATCGTCATTTAGCAGAGCTAAAAGGCGTTGCTGCAAGCATACCTAACGAAGCCATACTGATTAATACACTCGCTCTACAAGAAGCAAAAGACAGCTCAGAAGTAGAAAACATCGTAACAACACACGATGAACTTTATAAAGCTAACTTGTTTGAAGAAGCTGTAACCAACCCTGCAACAAAAGAAGTACAAGATTATGCAGTCGCTTTGAAGCAAGGGTTCGAAACGGCGCGTAAAAGCAAACTTATTCGTCTTAATGACATTCTAGCAATACAAAAAAACCTAGAACATAATGATGCTGGTTTACGAAAGCTCCCGGGCACAGATCTAAAAAATGCACGAACAGGTGAAGTGGTTTATACCCCACCACAACACGGCGATGAAATTACAAAACTTATGGATAACCTAGTGCAGTTTATTAATAACGATGAGTTATGTGACGCTGATCCATTAGTAAAAATGGCCATTATTCACCATCAGTTTGAAAGCATTCATCCATTTTACGATGGTAACGGCCGTACAGGGCGTATTTTAAATATTTTGTACTTGGTGACTAAAGACTTACTAAACCTACCAGTACTGTACTTAAGCCGATTTGTGATTAAGAACAAAGCTGATTATTACGCTAATTTACAAGCAGTGCGCGACACGGGTAATTGGGTACCTTGGTTAGAGTTTATGCTTGATGGTGTTATTGATACCGCCCGAGACACCATTTCACTTATCACCGCCATGAAAACCCTTATGGCAGAAGTAAAACACGGTATACGAGAGCAGCTCCCTAAAATTTACAGCCAAGATTTACTTAACAACTTATTTAACCACCCTTACACCAAAATAGACTTTATTGTGGAAGACCTCGGTGTAACCCGGATTACTGCCACCAAGTATTTAGAACAACTGGTGGAGCACGGCTTTTTGACCAAACAAAAAGTAGGCCGTGTTAATTACTACATAAATGAACCCTTGTGCTCCTTGCTCGTTGCACACGGCTAATCACCTATTACTAATTTTGAGAACATCATGACGAATAACGACATTGTACAAAAACTTTGGAACCTGTGTGACGTACTGCGTGACGATGGCATTAACTACAGCGACTACGTTACCGAACTGGTACTACTGCTGTTTATTAAAATGGTGCACGAAAACACCGAAGCCGGTACCTTAAAAAAACATCCGCTGCCAATCGGCTGCCGCTGGCAGGATATCAATGAAAAATCTGGCATTAACCTACTTAACGATTACAAGGCCATTTTATTTGCCCTTTCAACCGGTAAACGCCTTGAAGCCGATCCAGAAAATCCAGGCCAAACCAAAGAAGTACAAGTACACGAAGATCCATTAATCAGCGCCATTTATGCCGATGCGCAAACGCGCCTGCGTGAGCCGCGCCATTTAGAGCAAATGATTAAAACGCTGGATCAAATTGATTGGTTTAGTGCCGCTAAAGACGGCCTAGGCGATTTATACGAAGGCTTATTAGAAAAAAACGCCAGTGAGACTAAATCGGGTGCAGGGCAATACTTTACACCGCGCGCGTTAATTAACTCCATGGTACGTTGCATCAAGCCGCAAGTTGGCGAAGTAATACAAGATCCTGCTGCGGGAACCGCTGGCTTTTTGGTCGCTGCCGACCAATACATGCGTGAGCAAACAGATGATTATTTTGACTTAAATATCAAGCAATCTGAATTTCAAAAAAACAGCGCTTTTGTGGGGGTAGAGCTGGTGCCTAACACGCGCCGTTTAGCATTAATGAACTGTTTATTACACGGCATGGAAGGCTACGACGAGGGTGTAATACATTTAGGTAACGCACTGGGCGATGCAGGTAAAGCCTTACCAAGCGCAGATATTATCTTAGCCAACCCGCCGTTTGGCACCAGTAAAGGGGGCGAGGCCAGCAATACCCGAAATTTCACTCACAAAACTAGTAACAAACAGTTAGCGTTTTTACAGCATATTTACCGCAACTTAAAACCCGGTGGCCGCGCCGCCGTAGTATTGCCCGACAATGTATTGTTTGAAGCAGGTGTAGGCACAGACGTACGCCGTGATTTAATGGATAAATGTAACCTACATACTATTTTACGTTTGCCGACGGGTATTTTTTACGCCCAAGGCGTTAAAACCAACGTATTGTTCTTTACCAAAGGCAGCGCGACCGACAAGCATCAGCAAGAAAACTGCACTGAAAATGTGTGGGTGTACGACCTGCGTACAAACATGCCCAGCTTTGGTAAACGCACCCCGTTTGGTAATTCAGATATTGGTTTTACACAACAAGATTTTGGCTTAGACCCACACCTTGGGGCTTTTGAAAAAGTATTTGATCCTGTAGGTCGTGATTTATCGCGACAACAAGATATTGCCACAATACTCGCAGCCCGCACCCAAGGTGAATACAGCTTTGGCGCCGAACAAATCGCGGTAGACAAACAAGCAGCCGTGGAAAATGAAAATGTTGACGACAAGCTATTACATAGCCGCTGGCGCTGCTTTAGCCGCGAGTGGATCGCCAACACCAAAGGTGACTCGCTCGATATTTTATGGTTAAAAGATAAAGACAGCGTTGATGCGGCTGATTTACCCGAGCCAGAAGAGTTAGCAAAGGAAGCCAAAGAGGGATTGCAAGCGGCGTTAAGTGAACTGGATGAGTTGTTGGCTGCGTTGGAAGGAGTGAATTGATGGGTGAGGTTAATTTGCCTGAGGGGTGGGCGCAAACCGTTATTTCAGATATAGCGGATGTTAACCCTAAAAAAATTGAGGCAGAGGCCGAAGCTTTATCGGGTTTCGTTCCAATGTCTCATGCTCCAACTGACTTTAACGGAACATTATCTTTTGAAGAAAAGCCTTGGGGAGAAATTAAAAAATCATACACGAATTTCCAAGATCACGATGTCATTGTTGCGAAAGTAACGCCATGTTTCGAAAATGGAAAAGCCGCTATTGTTAGAGGATTACCAAACGGTATTGGAGCTGGTAGTTCTGAGTTTTATGTTCTTCGGCCAGCGATTAAAGAGGTTTCAACACGGTTTTTGTTTTCTATCGTAAAGTCCTATAAGTTTTTACAAGAAGGTGCCGCGAACATGACTGGTGCGGTGGGCTTGCGTCGTGTGCCTCGTGCATTTGTTGAGACATTTCCTATTGCACTTCCCCCCCTAGCAGAACAAAAAGTCATCGCCAATAAGCTCGACACCCTGCTGGCACAGGTGGAAACCACCAAAGCGCGCCTCGACCGCATCCAACAAATTCTAAAAACCTTCCGCCAATCCGTCCTCGCCGCCGCCGTCAGCGGTAAATTGACCGAGGAATGGAGGGGGGGGGAAACATTAGATGCTAAAGCTGATTTGGAAAAAGAGTTATTATTTAAAGATGATAAGAAGCGAAAAATCGAAGCAACTTCGTCCCATGAACTTGTTGTTGATAACTTTTCACACGCTTGGGCTGAAACTAAATTTGATGAGCTTTACCGTTTTATAGATTATCGAGGTAAGACCCCCAATAAATCGGAGTCCGGTAAACGCCTATACACGGCTAAAAATATAAAAATGGGCTACTTGTCTAATGAGCCTATAGAATACTTAAGCGAAAAGGATTATAAATCTTGGATGACGCGTGGCTTCTCCAAGGTAAATGACATATTTTTTGTTACAGAAGGCCATACAATGGGCTGCGTTGCATTGAATGATATTGGTTCAGATATTGCTCTTGCACAACGGACGTTAACGTTGCAACCATACGGCGACGTTTGTACTAAATTTCATTACTACTTTATGCTTTCTCATTCTTTTCAAAAGCTTGTCGATTTGAACGCAACAGGAACCGCAGCCAAAGGTATAAAGGCATCAAAGTTTAGAGGCTTACCGTTACCATTTCCAACATACAAAGAGCAAACTGAAATCGTCCGCCGCGTAGAAGAGCTGTTCGCCTTTGCCGATCGCATCGGGCAAAAAGCCAATGCGGGATTAGAACGCGTTAACAACCTCACTCAATCAATATTAGCTAAAGCCTTCCGCGGCGAACTTACCTCCGACTGGCGTGCCAACAACCCTGAATTAATTAGTGGTGACAACAGTGCAGAAGCCTTGTTGAAAAAAATCAAAGCAGAGCGTGCAATTAAAGGATCTGGGAATAAATTAAAAGTTAAAAGGACTAAGCGGTAAAATGAAACTATTGAGCATTTCACTAGATGGCAAATATAAAGGATTAAGAACAGATACCTTTGATTTTAGTCATAGCCATGGGCGATTAATTGCTTTGATCGGTTTAAATGGATCAGGTAAATCGCAGTTACTGGAATTAATTAGTGAAACATTTGCTTATATAGAATGCTATCAAAGACATGATTTTAAAACGTATCAACCATTAGGTTTTGCTGTCTCTGTTATTTATCAAATAAACCTGATGAATGATCCGAATGTACTTAGCTATCCTGATGAATTAGTTAATCTTGATGGCAATAAACCTACATTAAAAGTTTCCATTTTTAAAAGTGGTGCGGTTCAGACTGAAGTGAAAAATGATGGGGTATGGAATGAAATTAACTCAAAGAAACGTCATTTTCCTACCCCCAAAATCATCGGTTATTCATCAGGTTTGCATGAGAACCTTCAACGTAGCTTTATGAAAACTGCTACCCAATTTTATGATGTAATGCGTATTCGCAGTAATCGCCGTAAAGAATTGATAGGTAGAATTGATGAGGTGGAAGTAGCTAATATCAATAAACGCTATTTAAAGCGTAATAGGCATATTTTTTCTGAACCTGAAAACTATGACGAAGAACTTAATAATCTTTATTTACTTCAAGAATCTGACACAGTAATCCCAAAAAATCTCTTCATGGATTATGACTGCTGCTCTCTTCTTATGGTGGCATTTTCTATTTTACCGGCGGATGAAATTAATGTGATTTTGTCGGAGATTCGTCATAATATACCGACAATCATTAAACTCCGTTATTCACTGAACGCAGGAATAGTTGGAGAAGACTCCTTAAAAGATATTAGGTTATTAATACGTGCTGGCGGTGAAGGATGTGTGCAGGGGGTAGGCCAAAGAACAACTGATGAGCAGTATGATTTCTATGAGTTAGATTTCACTGAAGGGATAATTTCATTAGATATGAGGCGCGAAGACGTAAGAGAAAGGTTAAAAAGTCAAAATTATAATGATCCACTTCGTTTATTTGGACGACTGTACAAACTCCAATTACTTGGAGTTAAAAATTGGGGCGGAAATAATCTTAAAAAATTAAGAAGAAATAATTTTTTTGAAACGGTTAAGAAACCTCTAAAAACAAAACTACCTATCTCTGTAGAATTATTAGAATTATCGGATCAACAAGGAAGCTATATAAATTTTGATGATTTATCTGATGGTGAAGCACAATTAATTCAAATTTTAGCTGCTGCTAGAATTTTTAGAGATGAACAAGCTTTGTTTCTTATGGATGAGCCTGAAACTCACCTTAACCCGTCATGGCGTACATATTTCCATCAACATTTAGCGGCTGCAAACGGTATAGGAGGAGCTTGGACAGACAGTTCTCAAACTATACTATCAACGCATTCTCCTTTTATGATTTCATCTTTGCGTAAGAATGATGTTTATCGTTTTGAAAGAAATGAACATGATGTCATCACAATGACTCAAGCTGAAAATCAAACTTATGGTGTCTCTTTTGATCTATTAATTAAAGAGTATTTTGATTTACAGTCATTAATATCTCAGACTGTTGTCAAAGACATAAAAGCTCATTTACCCAAAAATAATCTTCCGGATGAACGAGCAGCTGCTTGGGAGTGGATTAACGATAATATAGGTGAATCAATGGAAAAGCTTACTTACTGCGGAAACTTGAAGACTAATGCTATTCCCGTTAAATCCAAATACTCCAAAAAGTAAAATATTTGAAAAACTCAACTCAGAGCTTTTGTTTTTCTTAAGGACAAGCATATTTAAAAAACGTTTTTCTCGACAGTTATTTTCAAAAAAGATTGGCCAAGAGTGTTTTGATAATGAGCAAACTAAAGAGAAGTTTATGGCTGTTTGGAAGAAACTACCGAAAGATCAAGCTGGAAAGCAGGATTTTTTTAATTTAATCAATAACAGCCAAGACGTTTCACTGTTGTTCGTTAATAAAAATGCCGCTATTCCTCGTATTCAACCGACTGATTTGTTTGATGCATTCAAGGAACTTACTTCACATTTGTTTGCCAGAACAAAAAAGTTAAAAGGAATTATTCAGTTAGCTAATGAGTCTATTGGGGACCATTATCAACTATACGTTCAATTTAATACTGAGCTTTGTTTTTTATGCGGTACTGCTGCGCTTTCGCAAAACCGATTTAATATAGAAGATGCTGAACAATGGGTATCAGATTATGACCACCTTCTTTGTAAAGATAAATATCCGACATTTTCATGCCATCCAGATAACTTTATACCAACTTGCCACATATGCAACAGTAAAGCTAAAGGTGCAAAGGACGCTTTATATGATGGTGCTATAAGGAGAAAAGCATTTTATCCGTTACCACCACTCACTCAGAGCTTTTATCAAAAAGTAATGTTAAAACCAGTATTTGCAAAGTTAGACGATTATGCCTCTGATGGTAATAGCAACCCGTTACGTTCAGCACAAATAAAATATATGGAGCCCACCCCAGATGAAGTTGAAATGATTAAGTCTTGGGTAGACCTATATCAAGTTCCAAAGCGCGTAAACGAAAGAATAGTCGCTAATTTTTGTGAGTATATTTCTGCGGATTGTACACCGGAGGACTTTGAAGATTTCTGTTATCAAATTGAAAAAAAATCAAAAAGAGAGCCACTAGATATGAAAGCAACTGAGTGGCGGTTTTGGTGGTTTAGACTCTATGAATGGCTTCATAGCCAAGATGAAGAGACTAAGAGAGATGCTTGGGCATTAATAGAGTGGAAGCAGCAACAAGTTAATAGTAATAATAATGCTATACAGACGTATGGAATTTAGGAGAGGTATATGGCTATTTGGTTAATAAGAGCTGGCTCTCAAGGACAGTTTGAACAAAAGTTTATTAATGAAAACCGTGTTTATGTGACGTGGGATGGATTAAACAGCGATCTTACTAAAATGAGAGAACGCCAAGAGCTAATCGATGCGCTGTCTATTAATGACCCTGATGCTAAGCCGAAAAAGTTAATGAATCATGCTAGCCAAGTTTGGCCATTTGCCCATGCGATAAATATGGGTGACAGGGTTATTTTGCCCTCAAAAATTCAGCCTGTTATTTATATTGGAAAAATAACATCAAACTATAATTTTGATAAAAATGGTACCGACCCTTTCTTTCACTGGCGTAGCGTTGAGTGGTTACCGGATCCAATCCCCAGAGGACACTTTTCTCAAGATTTACTTTACAGTTTTGGTGCGTTTATGACTATATGTCGGATTCAGCGTAATAATGCTGAAGAACGTATTAACGCTATGGAAGCGAATGGTTGGAAGGCTGAAACTCAAAGGCAAATTATAAATCAAACTGTTAACTATTCGTCTAACCAAGATGCTAATGATGAAGAGGTTGAAATAGATTTAGAGGAGCTGGGTCATAGCCAAATTATTAAATTGATTGAGGCTAAATTTAGAGGTCATAACTTAACACGTTTGGTTTCTGCTATTTTAACAGCTCAAGGTTACACCTGTTGGCAGAGCCCTGAAGGTGCGGATGGTGGTGCTGATATTTTAGCTGGTGACGGGCCTATGGGGTTTGGAGCTCAGCGAATTTGTGTTGAAGTTAAATCTGGAGACGGTTTAGTTGATCGCCCAACCGTTGATAAACTGATGGGGGCGATGACAAAGTTTAATGCTACCCAAGGATTATTTGTGGCTTGGGGTGGGTTTAAAGGTAACGTTCAAAAAGAGTTAGCATCAAGCTTTTTTCGAGTTCGATTATGGACTCAGCATGATTTATTAGAACAATTATTTATGTTCTACGACAAGCTAGAAGAGGACATTAAAGCTGAGCTACCACTTAAACGTATTTGGACCGTAGCGTCAGCAGATTAGAATCCATTATCATACTTAACTTCCCTTTTTGGTAATAATAACTATAATTCCCTTGTTGGGAACTTTGAGGCAAGATGAAGGTCTTAGGAAGAGACAAACTTACAGAGTTTAGTCAAAAGCATGCTAATGCAAAAAAAGCACTTGAAGCTTGGTTTTCAGAAGCTAATGAAGCTGACTGGAAAACACCCCAAGATATAAAGAACCGATATCGAAGCGCAGATTTTTTAGCTGATAATAGAGTGATCTTTAATGTAAAAGGTAACCATTATAGGTTAGTTGTGAAAGTGAGATATCAAAATGGTATTGCTGTGATTGAATGGGTTGGAACCCATTCGGAGTATGACAAGCAACGCTTTTAAGGAGGTATTATGGGCTACATTAAGTTAATTAAATCGTCTCAAGATCATGAGCAAGCTTTAGCGCGTGTCATGACATTAATGGATTTTGATCCCGCTCCAGATTCAGCTGAAAGTGATGAGCTGGATTTACTAGCATTTTTAATTGAAAAGTACGAGGAAGAAGCGTTTCCTATTGACTCCCCTGATCCAATTGAAGCAATAAAATTTCGTATGGAGCAACAGGGCTTGATTAAAAAAGATTTAGTGCCTTATTTTGGATCTGCTTCAAAAGTAACAGAGGTACTAAATGGCACGCGAAGTTTAAGCCTGAATATGATTCGTAAGCTAAGCGCGGGCTTAGGAATATCTGCTGATGTGTTGATTAAAGAACCTTGCGCTAAAAGCGCTATCTCAAAAGATATTAATTGGGATGCCTTTCCTATAACTGAAATGCGATCTCGAGGATATTTTGAAGGATTTAAAGGCTCAATAAATGAATTGAAAGAGTATTCAATTGAGAAGCTTAATCAGTTTTTAACGTCTGTACCCAATGGATTTTCTTTAAAACCAGCATTGTTAAGAACCACAGCTCATTTACGCTCAAATGACAAAGAGACTGATAGCTATGCTTTATGGGCTTGGCAAGTTAGGGTTTTACAAAAAGCGCAATTGGAGCAGCTCCCAGTAAAATATGTAAAAGGGACTGTTGATGCTAATTGGATGAAAAAATTAGCGCAATTGTCGTGGTCTGATCAGGGGCCTAAATTAGCTAAAGAGTTTTTAAACCGCCATGGTATTCATTTAGTTATTGAGGGTCATTTGCCAAAAACATATTTGGACGGTGCTGTATGTATTTGTGCAAGCGGGAACCCTGTTGTTGCACTTACATTACGCCACGATAAGTTAGATAACTTTTGGTTTTCTTTAATGCATGAATTAGCGCATATCGCGTTGCATTTAGATGGAACCGAGACTTGGTACTTGGATAATTTAGATGCAGAAGGTGGAGATAAAGTTGAACAAGAAGCCGATGCATTGGCCCAAGAAAGCTTAATTCCATCAGGTTATTTGAACCCTTTAGAAATGCACGATACTAGTTCAGTCCGTAAATTTGCGAGTAGCCTTAGTATCTCCCCTTGTATTGTTGCCGGCAGAGTACGCCATGAGCTCAATGATCATTCTAAATTTGGCAAAGCATTTAGAGATAAAGTAAAAAGCCATTTTAAAAAATAAACTTCGTTTTCAACAGTAATGGGTAGGTATGATTCTACCTGTTACTTTACAGCACAAAGCTTCGTTCGATTAAAAAGGCTATTTTGTGTTGTAAATTCAATTATCAGATGCACGAATCCACTCTGTAACAGTACTCTTTTGCCAAGCTTTGTAGCGAGGCCCTAAATCTAGTGCTTTAGGGAACAGGCCATCATTAACCATTCGATATAGTGTCGATCTACTTATTCCGAGTATTAAACAAACCTCCTGAATTCGTAAAAGTGATTCCGGCGGTTTTTCTGATAATTTACAGGTAGGTGGTGCGTCTAAAATCTGGGAGGACTTTATACTTTTGTCATTTTGTTGGTTTAAAAGGTTATTTGATATTTCAGTAATCGTTTTTAATGCCAGTTGCATTTCTGCAATATTGTTTTTTAGTTGTAGCTCTAAAACTTCTAGGTATTGCTCTACTTGTTTATGTTGTTTCATCTGAGTCTTAAGCATGTTTTAAGAGTGATTTTGAATAGCTCACCAAAAGAAGAGGCGAGAAATATTTTTCAAAATTTTAGCACTTAAAAATAAATTTTTTATAAAAAAATTATTTTTTCTTAAATTTAATTAAGTACTTATTTTTTAAGGGAAACGCTTTATATATATTTATCTTTAGCTTGGTTATATTACTTTAAAGTTAATAAAAACATTAGGTTACGAGCGGTTCTTTCAAAATGTGTTAAAATTAACTTGTAATTAAGGGCATCAGGATGATGCCTCAAAGAGTCTTATGTTGATAAGGATATTAACGATGTTAAGTACCACTGATGTGAGTGGCGAGGCTCAAATGAGTCTTAAGTTAAATGAAATTGTCGAAGAAGCTTATGTTCCAGACAAAGATTATCAGCCTGGTGCTACTGTGCACACGGTTTCTTCAAAGGGTCAAATGCGACGAGTTAAAAGTCGCACAACTGGGCGCATTGAACATACACTGTCTTTACTTGAATATATGGTGTTCATCATTTTGGATATGGATCCTCAAGTGGTCGACATCCAATCTCAGTACCCACATGACCTACAAACCACGTTGAAGCTAGCCCATGATTTAGGGATTAACCACTCGCCACAGTACGAGCCAGAGAAAAAGCCTCTAACAACCGATTTTGTTGTTACGCTTGACGGTCCTGAACATGAAAAGTTTGGTGTTTATGTAAAATACGTACAAGATTTAAAAGGCTGGCGGACGATTGAAAAGCTTCAATTAGAACGAGCTTCGTTGGCTCGACTTGGCATTCCGTTGTATGTGGTTACGGAAGAACAAATTTGTAGGAAAACCCACCGTACTCTGGAGTGGATAATTGGCGCGAACCTAGATGATTGTGATGTTGATGAGCTTTACTCTCATGTTGCCACAATTCAGAACGTTTTTCTCAGCAACCCAGACGAACGAATTCATAATTTACTTGTTGCTCTTGATGAAGATATAGGGGTTCAGGATGGCACCTACCTTTACAGGTTTAAGCAACTCGTGCAGCTTGGTGCTTTCTTTTTGAAATTTGACAGAGACTTCTTTGACCTAAGGGGAGCTGACATTCAAGTTGTAAATGAGGTGCTTCATGCTTGATTTTATGACGCGCAATCATGTTTACAGCTGGGACGGCCATAAGTACCGTTTATTGGATGATTTTGGTGACTTTGCCATTTTCATTAATATTGAAAAAGATGACGCTCTCCCTTTTCAGCTAACTGTACAACAAGTCGAAAATATTGATGATCAACACCAGATTATCAATGTTGAGGATCCATGGCGAGAAAGTGTAAATCGTAGCTATGAAGTAGGTCATGATTATCATGCAATACGTGATAGTAACCTTGCTCGAATCCAAGGTGTCATTGGTGGCTCTAAATATTGGATTAAAAAACAGCGGGCTGAATTAATTAAAGTACTTGTATCAATGAAAGTTGGTGCAAAAAGCACGATTTATCGTTATCTCAGACGATATTGGCAGCGCGGACAAACTCCCAATGCACTTTTGCCTGATTATGCTAACTGTGGTGGTAAAGGTAAACCTAAAACAAGAGGGGAAAAACGCTTAGGTCGGCCTAAAGAACATGGAAGTTACGATTCATCTCAATCTACTCCGGAAATGGAGTCAGTAATGGAGACTGCTATCAAGTACACCATTTTCAGCGGTAAATACACGGTTGATAAAAAGGGTAAACCCAAGAATGTATTTAGATTGGAAGATGCATATCTTGATTTTTTGGCGCGATGGTGTGATGGCGATGTTCGTAAATTGGAAAATGAAAAACCAAGCTCTGATTTATTTAAAGCTTTTTTCTATCACAAATTCAGCCCAGAAGCCCGAGCAAAAGCCAAAGTTGGTGATAAGTATTTCAATGCTAACTTAAGGAAGCTAAATTCAGACGTCAGTGCCAATTTAGTTGGCCCTGGATACTCTTATGAAATAGATGCGACGCCATTCGATGCTGGACTGGCCGATGAAGAGCGGTTCCCTCTAGGTAGGCCGACTCTCTATGAAGTTATTGATAGTGATACTTCTAGCTGTGTAGGCTTCTTGCTGACACTAACGCCTCCATCCTATTTCAATGCCATGAACGCTATGACCGTTGCGATCAGGGATAAAGTTGAATTATGTCGAGAGTTTGGTTTGGAAATCGAACCAAGTGACTGGTCGATGCAAGGTTTACCAAAAGCTTTTTTTGGGGATTTGGGCTCTGATCTTAGAAGTAAAAAAATCACTTCTGTCACAGTGGAGCATGGATCAGCGATGATTAATAGCGGAGCTTCTCAGCCAGAAAAAAGAGGTAAAGGTGAAAGAAGTTTTGGTCGAGTTTATGCTGAAATAAGCCACCTACTTCCTGGCTTGATCTCGCAATATTTACCAAAGAAACATGGCGGTAAGTATAAGCCCGAAGATTATACAATGCTGCTAGATGAGTTGAATCGCATTATTGCGCGAACAGTCATGGTGCTTAATTCAAAGCCGATGGGAGTTGGAAAAGTCGACGCAGACTATCCAACCAAGCTTGATACCTCTCCAAACTCGAAATGGAATTGGGGCATAGCTCATAGAACAGGACCACTTCATTCTATTGATCCAGAGTACTTTTGGTATTCATTGCTTGAAAGAGATCAAGCGAGCGTGTCTAGAGGTTATATTCTCACTTACAAACATCTTCAATTTGAGATCCCTGATACGCCAGGTCTACGAGAAAGGGTTTACAACAACAGGCAAAAAATGGAGGTTGCCATCGATCAATCAGACGCCTCTGCTATCTACCTAGTGCCAAAGAATGGAGAGACTAAGTATATTAAATGTCTTCTGTACGTTCATTATAGACGATTTGAAGGACTAACTTGGCGTGACGCAGAGTTGAGGTACAAAGAAATTCAAGACACAAATAATGACGCAATGCACCATCACACGCTGTATGCACTTGAACAACAGTTAAAAAACAAGGAAGAAGTGCGTGCAGCTATAGAAGATAAGAAGTCAAAGTCAGCTAATCGAACAATGAGTGAAGAGCTTTCTAAACTTGGTGATAAAGCTGCTCAAAGGGATGAAAGTAAAGCGATTTACGGTGCTGTAAAGCCTGAGTCAGCGAGAAACGAACGCAATCCTTCCAACAACGATTCGCAAACTTCTGTCGTGATGGCAAATACACGACTGAACAAAATTTTCATGGATGATGAGGACTAATTATGAAAAAACAGCAGACATTACCTATTGAAACGATACCAGCAAAAGCTTGGCGAGCTGAAGATTTGATTTCAACTGATGACACAACCGGTAATCAATTTGTTGATGTGCTCAGGGATACATTAGATATGGGCTTATTAAAGGCTCATTTTAAAAATGATCAAGTTATTAAGGCAACAGCTGAAGATAAAGATAGCCGGCGGAAAAGTAGTGTTCAGTCGTTAATTGATAGTTTTTATGTTTCAGTGCCTGAGATTGTTGATTTGTACGATCGCTTAGACTTGACGATAAAAAGCGGGTATCAAAATAAGGCTCCTATTAGGAATAAAGGTCGAGTCTTATCTAATAACCTAATGTTAGCTATGGGCGGTAATCCCCATGTTTGGCATGACGACACAGCAGTGCAAAAGCGCCGAGATATTACCGCCATTGTAGGGCCGAAGAGCTGTGGTAAAACGGCAGCAATTGAGCGTTGTTTATCACTCTATCCGCAAGTAGTTTGGCATGGGAAGCTTTCTCAAGTTCAAGTCGTGTATTTAAAAGTTGAGTTGAAAGGGGTTTCCAATCTATTGGAGTATTGCGCCCGGTTCCTAGAAGCCTTAGAGCTTGCTTTAGGAAGTGAAAAGTTTGATGAAGAAGTGAAGGTGGCCCCTAGTGTATGCGCTGCATTTATGAAAATGAGGAGTCTTCTAACAACCTATAATGTGGGAACTTTGATCATTGACTCATTAGAATCGACTCAGAATTGGCCTACCGATAAACGAGAATTGTTATTTGAACACTTAGCTGGTCTTGCTGACATAATTCCTGTTGTTATGCTTTCGAGTGATGTTGATTGTTATGACATTAATGAAATAAGTTCGGAAAAGCTTACCTGGGATCCTCTTTGTGCTTTCGCAAGTGAAAACGAAGAACTATCTGATCGCTGGTCTCGATTTACAGCTAGGCTTTGGAAGTTTAACTGCTTGAAAGCGCAGGATATTGAGCTAAATAAAGAGCTTAAAGAAATATGGTTTAACGCATGTAAAGGTGTTGTTGGAATAGCAGTGCGCTTTTATGCACGATGTCTGCATGAGGCTATAAATACGGGAATGGAAAGCATTTCTAAAGAGTTAATGTTGAGAGTACAGAAAAAGTACTTTAGCCAGCACCGTTCGTTTTTCTCTGACATTGCTCGTGGAAAGCGATACGATAAATCAGCTAAACCTCTGCCGCCGCCAGCTTCAAAGCCAAAGCGTCGTAAAATGCCTAAATTGGAATCCATGCAGCGAAAAGACTTTAGCCGCATATCAAAATCACAATGGAAGACTCTGCCTGAAGATGATTTGCGTTACATAGCATCTCAACAAAAAGAGGACAATTATTACTTAATGCTCAAGGAAGTTGGACTCGTATTGCCAATTGGAGATTTCACTCTTCATGATAAATTTCCCCAAACCTTATCCAGATGAGCTCTTATACAGCATTTTAGCGAGAGCGAGAGTGCAATTTTGTGAGGTCAGTCCCAAGCGATTGATTGACCTTGCAATGGATACTCGAACAGCAATATCGACAATTAACTTCCCTTCCAGACTTAATGCTCTGAGTGTAACAAACTCTTTAACCCTGCGTTCAAGCGAACAATTGACTTATAACAACACGCTATTTCCATTATATGCGCCATTCATGCCGGAAGACCGTCGAGTACAATGTTTAGAACTTTTGAAAGGTAAATCATATGGAGCGGTGCATTTACGCTCTGGGTATGCCTGCTCAAGAATTCCAAAGTTACATCACCTTCGGTGTTGTCCTAAATGTTATTCCGAGCAATTAAACACTTTGGGTGAGCCATACTGGATGCGAGTACACCAGATTAGTGGAGTTGAATACTGCCTTGTTCATAAAGCAAAGTTAGTTTCAGTGCAGCCATATCACTCAGTATCTAAGCGACATGAATATATACCCTTATCAATTATCTCGCTCGACGATATTAAAATGAACACCACATCTGAGTTTCATTGTTTTTATTGGCTTGCTAATCAAGTAATGGGTTTGCTTGAGAAAGGATCTGAAACTTCAGCAAGCTATAGCCAATGGACGGCTTTCTACCATCAACTAGTGAACGAAGCTGGTATGAGCAAGGGTAATTATGTCGACTATTTAAAGATAAAATCAGCGATATTAAAAGCTTGGCCTTTGTTTTGGCTTAGCGCCATGAATCTAGTTCCGAGTGAATCTGAATCTAGTTGGCTACACTGCATTACCAGAAAACACCGGAGGTCATTCAGCTATCTTGAGCACTTAGTTTTTATTTATGCACTTAAAGGGGAATCTGCGAATATTATTGAAATTTTAAGGTGCGTAAAGTTAATTCAATTAGGAAAAGAACTAACATATAAGGGTTGTACTCACACTGATAGGGAGTTAAAAGGCTATAAAAAAGATTGGTACAATTTGGTTAAAACCAGAGGAACTAAAATTGCTCGTACAGGTAATGGAGCTGCTATATATGCTTGGCTATACAGGCACGATAAAGGTTGGCTACTTAAAGTTAACCTTCGATATAAACAGCCTATACCATACATTAATACACGAGTTGACTGGCACAAAAGAGATGTTCAGCTGATTCGCCAATTAGTAGAAATTAGGGATTTGTATTTGTATGACCTTGAAGGCCCAAGAAAGTCTCAAAAATGGTACCTGAGCCATTTGGATAAAGGCACATCAATTGAAAAGCAATTCAATAAACTTCCTTTAACCGCTGAGTTTCTTCGAAGATATTCAGAAGATGTATCTGACTATCAAATTAGGAGATTAACTTATACATTAAAAAATAGCGGCGACATGTCACTACCAAGGTGGTTAGTTCTTCGAAAATCTGGGCTGAATGATGTGCGCATAACTGAGGTTGCATCGAGGTTTTTGAGTTGCTTTTACCCGGATAGTTAAGCTAAAAAGTGATTAATACCTATTTTGTTTAGTTGCGAAGTTATCTAGTAGCGAACTTTAAGAAGTAGAAACTGGGAGCGTACACTTTAAATTGGCTGGGATCGTACTTTCTATTTAAGATCATACATTTATAGAGCATCTCAGTTTCGAACATTATTTAACGTGCACATTTGTTAGTTAAAACTAAAAAGGCGCTTAACGCGGCTTTTTTTGTACCTCAAAGCCTGTTAGATTAAATAACCCACTATTTTCAAAAGGATTAGTAATGCGTTTATTAGCCGTTATTTGTTTTGTTAGCTTTTTTGCTT
Organism: Pseudoalteromonas sp. S554; assembly: GCF_005930865.1. Classification (NCBI taxonomy): domain Bacteria; kingdom Pseudomonadati; phylum Pseudomonadota; class Gammaproteobacteria; order Alteromonadales; family Pseudoalteromonadaceae; genus Pseudoalteromonas; species Pseudoalteromonas sp. S554. Next base: position 24,181 of record NZ_PNDV01000008.1, read on the forward strand.
TTAGTTCACAAAATGCCTTTGCACAATCTGGCACTAAACAGCAAAGTGTAGATTACTCTCAGTTCATGCACTCTATTAAATCGGCTGTTTTAAACGAAGAGCGTACTGTTGTAGTCCAGCTACCAAAGAACTACCAAGCTGAGCCAAACAAAGTTTATCCGGTCATTTATCGCCTTGATGGCGCGGGTAACATACCGCTTATAAGTGCTGTGATGGAGCGCTTGCAAAATGATAATCGTGCACCAGAGGTTATTATTGTCGCTATTGAAAACACCAATCGCTTAAGGGATTTATACCCCACAGTTAATAAAGAGCCACAAGGCCCGGTAGGTGAAGGCGGTGGTGCAGCAAAGTTTTTAGCATTTATTGAGCAAGAACTTATGCCCTTAATTAATAAAAGTTATCGTACGCACAATTATAATGTGATTGCAGGGGCCTCTGCGGCAGGCGTGTTTGCACTTTATACAATGCAAGCTAACCCAGATCTTTTCCAAGCGCATATTGCCTATAGCCCAGCGGTTTGGTGGAACTATGGTACATCGGTAAAAGCAACTAAGGCGTTTATTAATACATCAAAAGACCTAAATAACTATGTTTACATTAATATAGGCGAAGAAGCAGGCATAATGCGTGAGCGATACAATGAACTTCAGCAAGCTTTGCAATCTAATCGCTTGCCAAATTTACGCTTCTTTAGTGATGCGTTTGATGGTATCTCGCATAACCTGACTTCGGTTGCTGGTTCATTTAATGCCTATCACAACTTATTTTTGCCTAAACAAATGCCCATAAGTGCTTTAACTGACGATGTAACCTCTATTGATACTTATTATCAAAGCTTATCTCAACAATGGGGCGAGCAGATTGCGCCATCGGATCGCGCTGTTAGATCACTCGGTTATAACTTAACGGGCAGCAAGCAATTTACCCGTGCTATTGAAGTGTTTAAGTACAATATAAAAAACCACCCAAAGTCAGTCGATGCGTTTTCAGCCTTATCTTATGGCTATGAAATGCAAGGCGATACTCGCCAAGCGCTTGAACAGATGAAATTTGCTTTAACGATAGCAGACGACTCATATCCATATATACATTACTTAAAAGAAACAAAAGCTAGATTACAAACGCAGCTAAGTAAAACGCAATAATGTAAAAGGATAAAGCGCAGGGAGAGCCTGCGCTTACAGTTACCTTTACAACACGCAGCTGTTACCTATGAAAACATTTAAATCACTAATCCCTACTTAATAAGCGCTAAATACGCTAAAATTACAGGCTACTTTTTTAGCAATAAGCCCACAACTTTTATGACCTCAGCCGCAAGCCCTAGCACCTTTAACGATCTTGGCCTTATTCCAGAGCTACAAGCTCGTTTAACCGATTTGGAATATAGCCAACCTACGCCAATTCAAGCTAAAGCGATTCCAAGTGTACTTGCTGGTAGCGATTTAATTGCGGGGGCAAATACTGGCTCAGGTAAAACAGCAACGTTTGCATTACCAATGCTGCAAACCCTATTTTTAGAGCAAGGCGCTAAAAAAGCAGCGAACAAAGGTAACTTTGTCACTGGGCTTATTTTGGTACCTACCCGTGAGCTTGCAACGCAGGTGGCCAATAGCGTTAAATCATATTCTGCCAACTTGAATGGCGCCATTAAAACGGTGGCGGTATTTGGTGGTGTGTCGGTTAATACACAAATGCAGGCTCTACGCGGCGGCGCCGATATTATCGTGGCAACACCAGGGCGCTTGCTCGATTTAATCTCAAGCAATGCGATTAAGCTCGATAAGGTAACGACCTTAGTGCTTGATGAAGCCGACCGCATGTTAAGCCTTGGCTTTACCGAAGAACTTACTGAGTTATTGGCGCTTATGCCTGCTAAAAAACAAACAATGTTGTTTTCAGCAACCTTCCCAGAGCAAGTCACTCTATTAACGCAAGAGCTGTTAACTAACCCTGTTGAAATACAAGTTCAAAGCAAAGACGAAAGCACCTTAGTACAGCGCGTATTTACGGTTAATAAAGGCGAAAAAACCACGGTTTTAGCGCATTTAATTAAAGAGCACAAATGGCGCCAAGCGCTTATTTTTGTAAACGCTAAAAAAGACTGTGAGCACTTAGTGGGTAAGCTTGAAAAGCGTGGTATTAACGCACAGGTATTTCATGGTGATAAAGGCCAAAGTGAGCGTACTCGCGTAATTGAAAAATTTAAAGCGGGCGAAATCGAAGTACTTATAGCCACTGATATAGCAGCCCGTGGTTTAGATATTGCCAAACTGCCTGTTGTTATTAACTTTAACTTACCGCGTAGCCCCGCCGATTACATGCACCGTATTGGCCGAAGCGGCCGTGCCGGTGAAGTGGGTTTAGCGTTATCGTTAATTGATTATGAAGACTTTCATCACTTTAAAATAATCGAAAAGAAAAACAAACTGCGCTTAGAGCGAGAAGAAGTAACCGGTTTTGCAGTTAACCAAGCAAACCTTGATGCAGCTGATGCGCTTAAAAACGACAAGCCAATGGCAAAGCCTGCAGGCACAGGTAAGAAAAAGAAGAAAAACAAAGTTAACCCAGAAGATGATGCATGGAGTGGTTGGCGAAACCGTTCTAAGTAAGGTTTTATAGTAATTGCTTATAATTATCAGCATATTATATTTTTAAAAAGGCGCATTTGCGTCTTTTTTATTGTCTTTAATTTCTTGCTTTAACTGTGTATTTAGGTTTTTATAGGTTGCAAGTCACATTAAGTAGAGGCTTTTTGGAAATATAAAAATGGCATATGGATCATGTTTATTTGGTATAAAACCAATTATTACGTATTCATAGCAAATTAAAATATGCAGGGTATGTAATGGTAAAAACACAGAAAAATAAAGCTCCTAGTCATATAAGTAAACGGCGCAGAAATATTTCAATCCTACTATTGATAGGTGTTTGTTCGCTGCTAATTCGTGCACTAATGTCTTATAACTTTGACCGAACCGCTTTGCTCTATGTTGGCGTCCCTTTTTTTGTATCCGTTGCTTTACTATACATAGTTAAAAAACCTGAAAAACCAAGCTTAAATAGGTATTACGGACACTTAGTCTTGTGGTCGCTAATCGTTATGCTTGGCACGTCGGTTGTTTTGTTTGAAGGCTTTGTATGTGTGATCATGTTTATGCCAATTTACTTTGGCATATTATTTCTCATGTACTTATTTCAGCTTCTATCCTGCTATTTAAAGAGTAGAAACAAAGGGTCATATTACGCTCATATCTTACCTGTCGTTATTTTTTTAAGCGCATTTGAAGGTGTAGTGCCAAGTACTAGCTTTGAAAGAGAATATTCAATAACTAAAAATATAGTTATCAGCGCCACCCCAGAAGAAATAAAAAATAAGCTTATTGAGCCAATGCATTTAAATATAGAGCGTAATTGGCTGTTAAGTTTATTCCCTATGCCCAACAATATAGATGCAGGTACATTATCAGCAGGAGATGTACATAATATTGATTTTACTTATCATCGTTGGTTTGTAACAAATACCCACAAAGGGCATATGAAACTTGAGTTAACTCAAGTTGAAGATGACTATATTCGTACCACCTTTTTAGAAGATACAAGCTACATAGGTAATTATCTAAAGCTAAAAGGGACCGAGATCCGGTTTATAAAAGTAGATAATGAAAATACAAAAGTGATGCTGACTATTTATTATCATCGATTTTTAGACCCAGCTTGGTATTTTGGCCCAATACAAAAATATGCTATTGGGCAAACCGCAGATATGCTCTTAAGTGAATTATTTATTCCTGAAACAACTTAGGGCTGCAATGTATATTAATGAAAGAGTTATAACTAGTGAGCAAAGTAATGCTAGCGTCGGGGATGTAGTTTTATCTCCAATAAAGGTGTTATGGGTTGGCGGTATGCTATTAACTGCCGTTTTAGGTGGGTGGTACACATTTTCAATCAGTGCGCTGCTGGTATTTATTGCAACGACGAGCATCATTTTGTGTTTGGGGCACTCATTGGGTATGCATCGCAGGCTTATACATAAGAGTTATAAATGCCCGCTTTGGCTTGAATACTTTTTTGTACACTTGGGTGTCGTTGTGGGTTTAGCTGGGCCAATTGGTATGATTAAAACCCATGATATGCGCGACTGGGCGCAGCGCCAACCTGAGTGTCATGATTACTTTGGCCATAAGCAACCTATGTGGAAAGACTTTTGTTGGCAACTCTTTTACGATATTAGATTAAATAATTCACCTACATTTAATATAGAAACTAAGGTAATAGAAAGTCGAGTGTATAGTTGGATGGATAAAACGTGGATGTTACAACAGCTCCCTTTAGCGTTTTTACTATTGTTGTTAGGAGGTATATCTTGGGTTATTTGGGGTATATGCGTGAGAGTAAGCATCTCAATTATAGGCCATTGGCTGATAGGTTATTTGGCCCATAATATTGGTCAAAGGCATTGGCATGTAAACCAAGCGTGTATTCAAGGTTATAACGTCCCTTTTGCTGCGTTGCTAACAATGGGTGAAAGTTATCATAACAACCACCACGCATTTCCTGGTTCAGCCAATTTTGCATTAGAAAAAGGTCAATTAGATGTTGGCTGGCTAGTACTTAAAAAGCTAGAAAAACTAGGCTTGGTTTGGGATTTAATCCAACCCGAAAACCTCCCTGTGCGAAGCGAATTAAAAAGAATCGATTCCCAATATGAAAACTAATTCCTTTTTAAAGTTGTTATTATTACTTGGTGTATTAACTTGTTTTAAATTAAGTGCAAATACGCCATATGAAATTCCTAGAAGTAGCGTTATTCAGCTAACAGAACCTTCTAGTAAGCGTGTTTACCCTGTTTTTATTCAACTCCCTAAGTCATATAAAAATAAGCCAGATAAAACATACCCAGTTATTTATTTAACCGATGCGCCGTATACCTTTCCTATAGTGGCAGGGGCTACACGGTTTCCTATGAATAGCGGCAAAATGCAGCAAGCAATTATTGTTGCCATTGGTTATGAAAAAGGGTCTATTGGATCAGCTAGTCGAATTAGAGACTACACACCTACCTTTGCAAAGGATTGGAAAAAACAAACAGGTAATGCGCAAGGGCACATTAAGTTTATTAAAAACACCGTTTTCCCTTATATTGAGCAAAACTACCGAGCAAGTCACACACAAAAAATCTACATAGGTAACTCGCTAGGCGGCTTATTTGGTGCCACTGTTTTATTTAAAGAACCCGATTTATTTAGCCATTATATTATTGGTAGCCCGTCTGTTTGGTTTGATAGCAACGTAATTTTAGCGCTACAAGCAAATAAACCTAAAGTGCCTACAAAGGTTTATATATCGGTGGGAGCAAAGGAAATCCCAGCTTTTGGTGAAGGGCAAAATATGGTTGAGGGTACCAAGCTATTGGTACAAAAAATTAATGCACTTAACAGTGACAACATACAATTAAAAAGTGTTGTTATTGAAGGGGCGAGCCATGCAACCGCATTTCCTACTACTGCAATACAAGGGCTTGATTGGGTGTTGGGAATAACACCGATCGACTCAAATATTTAATCATTCTAGCGTGCTAAATAGAGCGCTAACAGCGTTATGAATTTCTCATGTAGAACAACTACATGTCGATATTTATGCCTTGTTATCACGCTATTTATCTGTCGCTATAAATGCCTAATAACTTAACACGATTGGTGCAGCCAATAAGCCCTAAAGGGCACTAAAAGCTTAAGCGCTTTCAAGTTCCTGCTTCCAGTTTACCAGCACTTCAATAAACTCTGGGCCTATACCACAGCAACCCCCAATAACAGTTGCACCCAGAGCGTGCCACTTTTTTGCAAAGCCTAGGTATTCTGAAGGTGAAATATCACGATACGCTTGCGATCCTTGATTGGCTTGATAGTCGTGGGCAATAGGCGTAAAGCCGTTTGCAAAGGCGCCCAAAGCCACGGTTTTATTAAGCTTCGACAATACCTTATTAGTATCTATTAAGGCTTGTTCTATTACTTCGGGGATCGAGCAATTAAATAAAATACCTTCAACATTGTGATCAAGCAGTTCAGTTACGGCGTCAGTTACAAATTCGCCTGAGCGCAGGGTTGCTAGTTCGCTAACTTCATCATTTAAGGTAAATGCGTAATAGCATGGTTTGTTTGAATTTTTAAGTACGCTTGCCATTACTTGTGCTTCTTCAATGCTAGAAATAGTTTCGCCAATCCATAAATCTACATACTCGTTTTGTGCTTCATAAAGTGTATTTAAAATAGTAAAACCACGCTTACGTTCAAATAGCTCCGGGCGGTAAGAGCCAAATACCGGAGGAAGCGAACCTGCTACCAGTATATTTTTATTTGCACTTTGAGCCGCTTTTTTTGCAATGATTGCAGCTTGGTTAGCAAGCTCGGCACCCTGTGCATCATAAAGCGGTTCGCCTAAATGAAACGGTACACAGGCGTAACTATTTACAGTAATTACTTCAGCGCCAGCATCTATAAACCCAGAGTGTGCTTGAGTAACAAAGTGTGGCGCTTCTATAAGTGCCTGTGCACTCCAAAGAGGTTGCGTAAACGGAGCGCCAATGCGTTTAAGTTCGCGGCCCATGCCACCATCTAAAATAATTACTTTTTTCATAATAAGCTTCCGTTGTTCTATACAATATGACGTCATTCAAGCATGTTTTGCTTAAAAATATAGTGAAACTTCATCAGGTTTAACATGAAAATAGCTCAATACTTTTTAATAGACACAAAAAAAGCGACTGCCTAGAGGAGTCGCTTACTTTTAAATAAGGATTAGCTTATTTGTAAAACGCTTCTACCTTGCCTTTTACTTTCATAAGCAATGGCTGACCGCGGCGATCTAACGCTTTAGGTGCTGCTACTTTAATCCAACCTTCGCTAATGCTGTATTCTTCAACGTCAAAACGTTCTTTGCCATTTAGTGTAATACCAATTTCATGTTCAAACACTTCTTCTACATAAAATTTGCTGCGTGGATTAATAGAAAGTTGATCTGGTAATTCAGGTTTGTTTGTATCAGTCATAATAGGGATCTGCATAGAATATATTGTGCGCTATTGTAGGCAATACAGGAGTTATGCTCAAGCAAGACTGAAATAAATGTTTGAAGGGGTTTTACTAATACTTATAAGAGGTAATTAAGGGGGTAATAAATGCGTTAAAAAACGCATTTATTTAAAACATGTTAAATGCTAACAATGTTTTCAGCTTGTGGGCCTTTTTGACCTTGAGTAACAGTAAACTGTACACGTTGGCCTTCAGCAAGTGTTTTAAAACCGTCGCCAGAGATTGCGCTAAAATGTGCAAACACATCAGGGCCAGACTCTTGCTCGATAAAACCAAAACCTTTTGCTTCGTTAAACCATTTTACTGAACCAGTAGTTGTAGTAGACATAATATGTATCCTAAAAAATTAATATAAGTGTGCCTGAAAAGAGGCGATTGAGCCGGAAAAAATAGTTAACTTGAGGATAACGCGCAGGATTATTACTAAAACAACGGGGTACTAACAAATAAAACAAAACTTCTTTCAAACTAGTATTCAAAATGGGTTATTGCTAACCCATTTAATTGTTTAGCAATTAGATGCTAACAATGTTCTCAGCCTGTGGGCCTTTTTGACCTTGAGTAACAGTAAACTGTACACGTTGGCCTTCAGCAAGGGTTTTAAAACCGTCGCCAGAGATTGCGCTGAAATGTGCAAACACATCAGGGCCAGACTCTTGCTCGATAAAACCAAAACCTTTTGCTTCATTAAAAAATTTAACTGTACCAGTTGTTGTATTAGACATAATAGATCCTAAAAATAAATAAAAGTGTGCCCTAAATAGGCAATTTAACAGGAAGAAAACGTGCATTTAACTGAGGATAACGCGAAGGATTATTACTAATATCAACGAGGTACTTACAAATAAATTGGGTTTTCATCAACCCGATGCCGAGCAGGATAACAGCATGTTTGATAATACACCAAGCTTTATTGTCATTTTATTTTTTAGCCTAGGGTAGTTTACTCTTTGTTGCGCCGTTTTTACTTATTATTACGTAGGTACGAGTCAGTAGATTAATGAAGAAGCAGTTATCGCGCTTACTAGGTTACAAACCTCACGCCGCGATTAAATCGCCATTATATTCAACAAACTTCAATCCACAAAGATCAACACACCCTAGTTATTAGCAGTTAAAGCGCGGTTTATTAATCAAGTTGGATTTGGTAATGGTAATGATCGCTACGGCACTTGCTTTGGCGGTATTCTATGCGTTTACCTTCAATTGATTCGGTAATGCGTGACACTAATAACAGTGGTTCGCCAGTTTTAATTGCGAGCATTTTTGCATCAGTTTCGTCGGCTAATACCGCTTTAATACTGTCTTGGGTTTTATGTACGGTTTGATTAAATTTGGTTTGGTAGTAGTGGTACAATGTATGCGGAATATCGCTAATTTGATGTATATCAGGAAAGTAGCTTTGTGGAAGGTATATAGTCTCGCTCATACAAAATTCGTTATCAAGAATACGCCTACGCACAAGCTTGGTTACTTTGTCTTTTTTATTAAGTTGTAAGGCATCGATAACATCGTGTGTTGCGGGGCATAGCTCAACCGATAGAAGCTCTGCCTTGGGTAAGTCTGCACCTTTACCATCGGCCTGAAGCGGGAAAAATCTAAACAGTGCGTCTTGCGCAGTATGCTCAGATACAAAGGTACCAACACCTTGACGGCGGGTGACTATTTTATCGTCGGTTAGTAAGTTAAGGGCTTTACGAACAGTGCCTTGGCTTACATTAAATTCTTCAGCAAGGCGAAACTCGCTAGGTAATGATTCGCCAGGTACCCAGCGTCTTTCAACAACGAGCTGTTTAATATAATCAGCCACTTGTAAGTAAAGTGGTTGAAAAGCCAAGCTTGGGCCACTTAATTTGTGATCAAACATAGAGTTACTCATTGTTATTTACCGTTAAATTCAATCCACCTGTAGTTATAACATAGGTGGTACTTTTTGCGCATCTTTGCGTAAGCCCAATTAATTATGAGCTATTGCAATACAGCTTACATTTACATTGTTATTAAAAACAATTTGTTACGCTACAATAGCGCATATCTAGGAAATTTAAGATGCTCAGTATCTCGTTAGAACTCATATTGCTTATGGCGCTTTGTCTTGGCATTGCCACAATAATGCAAACGCTTAGTGGGTTTGGTTTTGGGTTGCCAGTTTTACGCTCTTAGATGTATTACCATTAACGGCAACCACGTTTTTAGTAAGTCTGTTAGGGCTTGTTAACTCAACCATTGTGGTGATTAAAAACCGCAATGCGGTAAAAATCCCCGAACTAAAACTGATGCTGCATACGGGTATTCCGCTAATCTTGCTAGGGTTTGTTTTGCTTGAATATATGTCGGCGCATTTAACGCAGCTTTTAAACTTTATTTTAGGAATTAGTATTTTGCTGTGTTGTGGCTTAATGCTAGTTGGCCGTGAAAAAGTTAATAAGAAGAGCGGGCGTAGCTCATTTTTAATCGCAGGCGGCTTAAGTGGTTTGTTGGGCGGGCTGTTTTCAACCTCGGGACCACCGCTGGTTTTTCAGTGCTATAAACAAAGTTGGTCTATTGAGGCCATACGCAGCACATTGCTTGCTGTATTTACCATTAGCGGCTTAGTGCGTGTAGGTATTGCAACATTTGGCACCTTACCTGAACCCGACATTATGTTTTTAATTGCAGCGGCAATACCTCTTGTGCTTTTAGTTACACATTTTGCCCGTAAATTAACCGATTACGTTGATGCAAAATGGGTTTATATAATAGCAATTACATTGCTCGGCTTAAGTGGTGTATCGCTGGTGGCCACATCAGCAGCGAGTATATTGTAAATTTAGTGGGTAACTTAACTTAAGTTTATTTACGTTGATATGGGAATTACAGTAGTTTAACTAGTGTCTTATGAACAGTTAGTGTTTGGTTAAGAAGCCCCTTAAATGCATTTGAATTACGTGAGCCAGACTTTGAAGCAACGGCTTGTTAGTACATCAATCAGCAACAAGACGATGCCTTTAGAGTATCGCTTATTGCTAAAAACCTAACAGACGAAAGCTATGCAACAACCTACAGTGGCGATAATTTCCGTTACCAAATACCGCGTGATGCAGAGCGCTACTTTGGTGTGTCGTTTAAGGCGCGTTTTTAATAGTTAAAAAATTTTCCCTTGTATAACAACAAGCGTAGCGTTAAACCGCTGCGCTTTTTTGTGTCTTATTTTTGTAAATCTTTGGTCACTTTTTCTTCATTAAAACGTCCTTTATTAGTCATATGTATTTTCTATAGTGCAGCGGTTACTTATTTGAGGTTTTAGCTTCAAGAAAAAATAACCACTACATAATGGGAATAATAAAGGATGAAAATTAAAAAAGTCGCTGCGGCGGTTGGGCTAACATTTATGTTAAGCGCTGCAAGTCATGCCAATGTATTACCACAAAGCCAAACAGACAATAACTGGTATACAAACGCACAAACTACGTTAGCTACTAAAAATACTCAGGCACAAAGTGCACAAGTTACAAAAGCAAAAAACGTAATTTTATTTGTGGGTGACGGCATGGGTATTTCTACCCTAACGGCAGCACGTATTTTAAAAGGCCAACGAGCAGGCAACCCAGGTGAAGAAGGCTATTTGAGCTTTGAAGAGTTCCCGTATTCTGCGCAAGTTAAAACGTATAACGTAGATGCGCAAACGCCGGATTCTGCAGGCACAATGACCGCAATGATCTCAGGTGTTAAAACTGATGTAGGCGTAATTGGTGTAGACGAAGACATTGAGCGCGGTGTGTGTTCAACTGTATCGGGTAACGAGCTTTTAACCGCAACAGAACTAGCTGAAATTAAAGGCCTAGCAACAGGGGTTATTTCTACAGCGCGTATTACCCATGCAACGCCAGCGGCCACGTATGCTAAATCGGCAGACCGTAACTGGGAAGACATTTCAGATATGCCAGAAGGGTCAGAAGCCTGTGAAGATATTGCATCTCAACTGGTTAACTTTGAAAAAAACCTAGAAGCGCGCTTTTTAGGTACCGACGTAGACGGCCTTGATTTTGTAATGGGTGGCGGTCGTCGTCACTTTTTACCAAAAGATGCTGCGGCTAATTCAAGCGATGCGACAAGCGCCGTTGAAGGCGATCGTACCGATGAGCGTAACCTTGTCACTGAGTGGCAAACACAATACCCAAATGCAACGTACGTCATGGACCAAGCAGGGTTTGATGCTATTGCCGATGACGCTACGAAAGTATTTGGCTTATTTAACGAATCGCACATGCAATACGAAGCTGACCGAGCAAACGACGTAGCAGGCGAGCCATCACTGACCGAAATGACCACAAAAGCAATCGACGTGCTGGGTAAAAACGACAATGGCTTTTTCTTAACGGTTGAGTCGGGCCGTATTGATCATGCGCACCACGCAGGCAATGCTTACAACGCACTTAACGACACCATTGAATTTGCCAATGCAGTTCAAGCAGCAATCGATAATACCAACCCAGAAGAAACCCTTATTTTAGTCACAGCCGATCACAGCCACGTATTTACTATTGCTGGTTACCCTAAGCGCGGTAACCCAATTTTAGGCCAAGTAGTGGCCGTAGGCCAAACAGCGCCAAGCCTTGCTGCCGATAACATGCCATACACTACGGTAGGTTATGCAAATGGTTTAGGTTTTAGAGACCTAGGTGATGAAACAAACGCTGATGCAACCTACTTAAGCGGCCCAGTAGCTGGGCGCGTTGAGTTAAATGGTGTTGACACAACAACCCCAGGTTTTCACCAAGAAACAACCGTACCACTGGGTTCTGAAACGCATGCTGGTGAAGATATTTCATTGCATGCTAAAGGCCCTGGTGCACAACTTGCTCAAGGCGTTATTGAGCAAAACGTTGTATTTCATCTAATTAACCAAGCTCTTGAATTAACTCAGCAATAATGGCGGCGAACATGAAAAAATTAACAGTACTTTCTTTAGCAGTAATGGTCGCGCTAGCGGGTTGTTCAAGTGATGACGATAAAAGTGATAACAACATTATCGCAGTAGACAACGCCATAGCCGTGGGCTCAGCGCAATGTATTAATGGCGGTGTAGAAACCCAAGTGGGCGTAGATACAAACGAAAATGGCGAACTCGATAGCGACGAAGTTAACTCATCTAACCTAGTGTGTAATGCGCCGGCAACGTCGCTAACTACAGAGCAATTAGCTAACCTTACAGGTAATGCTTGGTATAGCGACGCGCAAACAAAGCTATCAGCAACGCAGCAAGCTAATAACGAGGCGGTTACAGAGTCGGGCAAGGCGAAAAATGTTATTTTATTTGTAGGCGACGGTATGGGTATTTCTACCGTTACGGCTGCACGTATTTTAGCGGGTCAGCTTGAAGGCGGCATGGGTGAAGACTACCAACTTAGTTTTGAAACCATGCCTTACTCAGGCTTTGTTAAAACGTACAACGTAGATGCACAAACACCTGATTCAGCAGGCACAATGACGGCGATGGTGTCAGGCGTTAAAACTGATGTTGGCGTAATCGGTGTAGACGAAGACATTGAGCGCGGTGTTTGTTCAACTGTTGCAGGTAATGAGCTGGTCACCTCGCTTGAGCTTGCTGAAATAGCAGGTAAAGCAACAGGCCTTATTTCAACGGCGCGTATTACTCACGCAACACCCGCGGCAACGTATGCTAAGTCGGCTGATCGTAACTGGGAAGATAACTCTGATATGCCAGCAGGTTCAGACGCATGTGAAGACATTGCATCGCAACTTGTTAACTTTGAAGCTAACCTAGAAGCACGCTTTGCGGGCATTGATGTAGATGGTATTGACGTAGTAATGGGTGGCGGTCGTCGTCACTTTTTACCAAAAGATGCCGCGGCTAATTCAAGCGATGCAATCAGCGCAGTTGAAGGGGATCGTACCGATGGCCGTAACTTAGTAACCGAGTGGCAAGCTACTTACCCTAATGGCAACTACGTAATGGACCAAACAGGGTTTGATGCAATTAGCGACGATGCTACAAAGGTGTTTGGTTTATTTAACGAATCTCACATGCAATACGAAGCTGACCGTGCAAACGATGTAGCGGGCGAGCCTTCGCTTTCACAAATGACTGAAAAAGCAATCAACGTGCTTAACAACAACGAAAACGGCTTTTTCTTATCGGTAGAGGCCGGGCGAATAGATCACGCACACCACGCAGGCAATGCATACAACGCGCTTAACGACACCATTGAATTTGCTAAAGCCGTTAAAGCCGCTATGGACAGCACTAACCCAGAAGAAACGCTGATTGTGGTGACTGCCGATCACAGCCATGTATTTACTATTGCAGGCTACCCAAAACGTGGTAACCCAATATTAGGTAAAGTGGTTGCAGTTGGCCAAACCGAGCCAAGCCTTGCAGCCGACGACATGCCATATACTACAGTAGGTTACACCAATGGTTTAGGCTACAGAGACTTAGGCGATGAAACCAATGCCGACGCTTCTTACTTAGCTGCACCGGTTACAGGGCGTGTTGATTTAACAAATGTTGATACAACCACACCGGGCTTTCACCAAGAGTCGTTAGTACCACTTAGTTCAGAAACCCACGCGGGTGAAGATGTAGGTGTTTACGCAATGGGCCCAGGTGCACATTTAGTAACAGGCACAAACGAGCAAAGCTTTTTATTCCATGTAATGGACTTTGCCGCAGACCTAGTTAAAACAGCCGATGAAACAGTGGCTCAGTAAATAGAGCCTATTAAAAGCCCGCATTATTTTGCGGGCTTTTTTATGTCATAAAAATGCCATTGTTAGTGGTTATGTTATGGCAATAACAGTGACGTTAAATATAGAGAGCACCATGAAAACAGCATTATCATTACTCGCAACCATGTTGGTTGCCACACTAACAAGCGCCAGCGCAGTTGCCACTCAGTGCAACCTAAATAGCCAGTATTTAAAAGCCGACTACACAATTACCAACACCCACAAAAATAAGCAAAGTAGTCAGGTACTTACACTTTGGCGTAATAACCAGCAAGTCGCACATCAAAGCGATGTTACTACTGAGCTGTGGCAACATTTAGCTAATAAACAAATTCGTCCAATACGTTATTTTAATGCCCAACAACGCGGTATTGAGTATCAGCCATCGGAAGTGCGCGGCGTACAAAATTGGAGTGCTAAAAATCAGCTGGTGGATAATCACTTAATTAAAAAAATGACCCTTACAAAAACGCAAGGCACAGGCTGTGATGAGGTAAAAAACTACACCTACCAAGAGGGTGAAAATACCTACACACTTGCTTTTTATAGCCAAACCCAGCTTGTTAAATCTTTTAGTGTAAACAACACAAAAAACCAAGCAATCACGTTACTAAGCTTAAATAACGTAAGCTACAACAAGCAGCAAGTTACTTTGCAATTTGCACAGTGGGACCGCTTTCAAACCACCGATTACGCCGACATTGGCGATAACGAAAACGACCCGTTTTTAGCAAAAATGATAAACCTAGGTTTTATAGAGCACGGTGCAACAGGGTTTTATAACCAGCAAGGTGAAGCGATTCAAGGTGGGCACCACCACTAGGGTTTAGATGAGTTTTAATATGGTGTAAAACGAGCTTGCTGTGTTGGGGATAAATTTATACTTCAATCAGCAAGCTGTGGTGAGCTACCAATCACCCTGTAAAATTTAAAATACCCCTGCCCAAATAAGACCTCGAATAATCGGCTCTTCTTATAAATAAGCAGCCACTTACAGCCAAATATTTTTAATTGGCAAAAACTTGCGCTATTTGATACTAATAGAAGTCCACACAATAGGGACGTTTGCAAAAATGCCTCTTAACAAAGCTGTTATATTGGACTTAAATGCGAGCACTTTTAGTTATATGTTTTTTCTGGACTAACTCATTATTCGCCTGCGGTGATGATGAACTAGGTCAACTCGCATCTTTTGCAATAAATGAAGACTATAGCGTAGGTAACGTTACAGGCTATAATGTATATGTACCTGAAATGTTTAATAATTATTATTTAACGTCATTTACTCTAGTGATAAAAGATACTTTCTTAGGAGACTTAAACTTTACTGAAGCTAATAGTTATAAAGGTTATTACAAAGCTTTTTTTCAAGTTAATCCTGAAGAATTAGATTTACTAAATATAGTACTCGGTTACTCAACAACACAGGACAAAAAAGGAATTGTGATGTGTGGTGAAAGAATACAGTTAAATTTAAAAGAGTTGCTCAGAGCAAATCGGCCAGAAGCGATCATAGCAATACCACCGCCGTTAAAATAAAAATTATGTTCTTTTTTACAACGTCGCTCAGAAAGTTTGAAGTAGCTTGGTTGAGTTTTTTACGGCGCTTCAATTGTTCGCAATGTTTAAACAAAGTTAGGAGTTACTTTTAATGAGAAAGTACGTATTTAGTCTTTTATTTATCTTATTACTAGCCGGGTGTGATTTTGAAGTACCTGGAGCCGATGAAAGGTTTGGTACGCAAAACTTTGTATCTGCTATTTCTCTCATTGAACTACATAAAACCCGCAATGGCGTATATCCAAACACTTTAGCCGAACTGGATTTTTTAGGTGATTGGGATGGTATTTGGTTGTCCGCTGTTAAATATGAAAAAAATGATGACGGCTACAATTTATACCTTGAGAGAGGATGGGCTGGTAAGCCCTCATTAGAGTTTCCTGAGAGATTCAAGCAAGGTTTAGGTATTAAAGAAACCAATATTAAATGGGTAAAAAACTAATTACCAAAGCTTAAACAGTTGCTTATAAGGAGTTTGCATCGAATATGCGCATTATGAATTTTATTGAAAAAGCTAATAAGGTATTACTATTTATTGCTGCGTTAGTTGTAATTTTTGCTATTGGTAAGAGCCTTATTAGTGATCTTTTTAAAAGTGGCTATTCTGCGCCTAAGGTTCAGGTGATAGAACATAGTGCAGCCCTTGATGAAGAACCAAAGTTACAAAAAAATTATATTGGTCAAATCAAAGATGTTCACATTTTAGAAATCACATCTGACAAAATAGTAAATCAAAAACCTTACGGCGCTAATGCTGAAATTATTGTTTCCTCAGCACTGAATTTTAGTCGTAATGCAGTAAATTTAATGTTTACTAAAGCTGGCGAGAAAAACAAAGTGTTATTCAAAAATAACGTATTAATTGTAGGCTTTTCTCCGGTTCAATTAAAAGAAACCAGTTACCAAAGCGTTTTAAGTAAAAATATTTACTCAGTTGTACAAAACGATACAAACAAAGATGGCTTTTTAAATAGTGAAGACCAAAAAGAGTTATTAGTTTCTGAATACGACGGCTCTGGCTTGAAATCCATTATGGATAATATTGAGGGCTATCAGTTAATTAGTAATAATACGGCCTTAATTTATACCAAACCGGAGAGTGAAACACTTTATTATATTTTTGATGTACTATCAGGTGAGCTAGTTAAGCTTGATACACGCTTGTAGTTAGTAATTAACTTAAACACACAACCTAATTGTGCGCTGAAAGGCGTTTTATATGGACATGACAATGCTCAAATCTATTACTGTTACTAAAAAGAATTATACCGACTACGCTGATTTTATAATAAAAAAGTTGTGTGCGCCTAAAGATAATAAAGGTCTAGGGTTTATAAAAAATGTGATTGCATGGTTCGTGCTAACTGTTGTTTTTATGACTTTTTTTCAGGTTGAGTCTATTCGCCTTTCTGACTTTCATTGGCCAAGTGGGTTAATTGTGGCAGTGCCATTTTTAATATTGATTATTGTATTTTTATACAATAATCATAAATTAAAAAAGCAATCAATCCCCAATGAAAATGGCGTAATGATTGGCAATAAAACAATTGAGTTTCAAGCTGATGGTATTTGCGAAACTAATCATCTAGGACGTTACTTTTATAAATGGCAAGCCTTTGAATCAATAGAATAAAATAAAGGCGACTTATATATATTTGTAGACAAGCTATTGGCTTTAATAATTCCAGCTAGTGCTTTTACAAGCGAAGCCGAAAAAGAAGAACTAAAAGCTTTAATTAAAGCCTATATCTAGTTATGTATTAATTTATGAATATTTACAAAGCTTTAGCGCTTATTTTAATGCTTATACCTATTTCATCAATGGGAAGTGAAAAACAAGCTAACACTACCGATGAACAACAAGATAAGTATCTTGAGCATAGAGCTGCTTGGGAGAAAATGCTAAAAGAGCGCTATGACAAAGAGTTAAAGCACAACCCACCAATACCGCCTTGGATTAAATTTCCAGATTATCACCCAAGCGAAATTTTTTGGAGAATGGGGGAAGGCGAAAGCTACATAAGTGACTACGTCTTTACTTATTTTAAGTACGCTTCTAAAGCTGAAATAAATGCTTATAAGATTAAATATCCAGAACCCGCAGATTGGGGAGGAATATATAAGCGTTTTGAACACTAGCTAAAGTTCGGCTATGTTTTTAGGTAACTTATGTGAGTGTGGTATTTATTAAAAGTGCTATTAACTCATGCTAATAGCACATATCAATTTTTAGACACTACTCCAAATGAGCATCATCAGGCTTTTTAGGTTTATCAGCGAGTTCTGTTAGGCCGTCTTCACAGTCGCCGCTATCGCAGGTATTTAAATCGCTTTGTGCTTGCCTGTCTTGCTGTAATACTTGCTTTAAATCTTCCATACGTTGGCGCACGGCTACGCCGTAGCTGGCATCGTCGCCCCATAGTTCGGCAAGTTGTACAACCGCAGCGCGATCGTGTTCTCTAAACAGCTTACCGGCGCGCTCGGCGTCTTGTTTGTTGTTTCCAAGTAGCTCGAGTGCTTCTACGGCTAAATTAATAGCTGAGTCGACGGTTTCGCGGTTAAAGGCATCTACTTTTAAATTAAGTAATTTGTAAGCGTGGCGACGGTCTATTGCGCGGGCAACAATTTTTAATTGTGGGTAGTTTTTGTGGGCAAGCTCAATTATTTCAATAGTTTTGTCAGGGTCATCAATGGCAACAACCAGCATTTGTGCGGTATGAGCGCCTGCAGCTTCAAGGAGTTCTTGGCGGGCGGCGTCGCCATAAAATACGGTATTACCAAAGCGGCGTAGTAATTCTATTTGGCTGGGGCTGTGATCGAGTACTGTTATTTCGTAGCCTTGGGCGTGTAATAAACGGCCCATAATTTGTCCAAACCGTCCGTAGCCCGCAATAATAACGTGTTTAGCTGTGCTAATTTGTTCAGGCTTGTCGAACTCTGGCGCACTGGTATGGCTGCGCTTTTCGAGTTGTTCGTACATCATTAACAACAGCGGCGCTACTAACATGGATACGGCGACGACCAGGGTCACTAAGCTTGTTTGTTCTGGTGTTAAAATGGCCAGTGTTGTGGTTACGCTTAATAATACAAAGGCAAATTCGCCGCCTTGTGCAAGGGCTAATGCAAATAGTAAGCGCTGTTTTTTACTGATGTTAAAGGTAATGGCAAGGGCATATAAAATACAGGCTTTTACCACAATAAGTAATGCAACAAGTGCGATAACAGTTGAAAACTCACTAGCCAATAACTCAAAGTTAATAGAGGCACCTACGGTTATAAAAAATAACCCGAGAAGTAGGCCTTTAAAGGGCTCTATATCGGCTTCGAGCTCATGCCTAAATTCACTTTCGGCAAGGACTACCCCTGCTAAAAACGTTCCTAATGCTGGTGAAAGCCCAATACTTTGCATAACAAGAGCAATAGCCACCACTAAAAATAGCGCAAAAATAGTGAATATTTCACGCATGTGAGTTTTAGCTATGTATCTAAATAATGGGGCTGATACGTATTTACCACCGGCAATAATGGCTGCGATCACGCCTACTGATACAGCAACTTGTTGCCATACTGGCCAGTTGGCAATAATAGAATGGCTGATTTCTTTAGAGCTACTTGGTGGAGCAAAGGCAAGCAATGGCAGCAGTGCCAAAATAGGAATAATGGCTATGTCTTGAAATAATAAAACTGAGAATGCATTTTGGCCGGCTTCGCGCTTTAGCCAGCCTTTTTCTTCAAGGCTTTGCAGTACAATAGCGGTTGACGATAACGCGAGCATTAAACCAATAGCGAGTGCGGTTTGCCAAGGCATGGTAAAAAACCAAAAACAAAACGCAAAAATAACGGCGGCAGTTAGCACTACTTGCAGGCCACCGAGTCCTAATATTGAGTGGCGAAGCTTCCATAAGCGGGAAGGTTGCAGTTCAAGGCCAACTAAAAATAGCATCATCACTACGCCAAATTCGGCGAAATGCATTACATCGGTTTGATCGCCCACTACCCCTAATGCATAGGGGCCAATGAGTATGCCGGCAATTAAGTAACCCAGTACCGAGCCAAGGCCCACTCGCTTGGCGATAGGAACCGCCACAATAGCCGCAGCTAAGTATATTAACGCTATTTCTAACACGTGCTTACCTTATTAACGTTGAGATAAATAGCATGGCTTAGGTGCGTATAAAATACAATGAGTTATGTGGATATATGCTGTTATTTGTTGTGTGCGTTTTAAAAACGCACACAACAAGGCTAAATATTACATATGTTTATAATAGCTGATCTTGGATCGTCAGACGCTGAATAAAAAATAGTAATAGGCCAATTATAAGTGTTCTCAACGTTGCTTTCGGTTACCGTCACCTCAAATTTAGCAGTTGCTGGTAGGTCTATAAGCAGTTCGCTATCTAGGTAGGTGCTTCCTGATTTTTGCAAAACGAGTGCCTGAGTTTGGTTAAATTGATATTCAAAACGTGCAGAGGCTAGCAGTGTTTCGGTCATGTTAAAGTTTACGTTAATGGTATCTGGCCCGGTAAACTCAGGACATACAAATACGGTAACCTCCACGCTTTGAAATACGGGTAAACTGTTTTGTTCTAAGTCTATCGTAAAGTTATTTTGGGTAATTGCGGGAGAGTTATAGATGGCATTAGCAAGGCGCGGATCGTTGCTGGTTATAGTAATGTTTTCACCTTCAGCTAAGTTAAGTGTTTCGTTAAACTGACCTGCGCTATTTGTGGTGTACGGCACATTGTTAATTGTGAGTTTGGCATTACTAATTGCGGTTCGTTGCACGTTGGTAATTTGCCCTTTTATGTTGCCCGTTATTTGCGATGAATTAGTAGCTGTAACCGAAAACTGAGTAATGGCTTGGTAGTTGTCAACATCAGTTACCGTGAAAGTTAAGGTGTAGTTACCAGTTAGATCAGGTGTTAATTCGGTTATGTTTTGGTTGGTGCTACTTAAATTAGCAGATGAATCTGTTGGTGTAGACAGCTCCCAGACATAACTGAGCGAGGTACCTTCTGGGTCATAGCTTTGGCTTGCATCAAAGGTAACTGTACTACCAACGGTGCTATAACGGACTAGCTCACCGGTATACATAATAACGGGCTGGGCGTTTTGCGTAACATTAATAGTGAGTGTTTGCGTGTCTGAAAACTGCTCGCCATCATTGGTTTTAAGTGAAACAACAACTTGCCCTTCCGTCGGCGCACTAAGTGTGGGCGCTGAGCTACTTGTACTGCTTAATACAGCTTGATTTGACGACGAAACTATTTCCCAATGGTAACTTAAAACGGCGCCTTCAGGGTCGTAACTGGCTGAGGCATCTAAGATGGCTTGCTCGTCAACACTAATTGAAGGTTTGTAACTTACTAAGGTAACTGGTTTTTTATTATCCTTTGCATGTAGCACCGAGGTTGCTTGTGGTGAGCTGAGTTCACCGTCAGATACAACTAGGGTAACAACGTAATCGCCTTCAACATCAGCAGTAAGCGAAGGGGTAGCCGATGTGCTTTGCTGTAATTGCGCAGTGCTGTTTTCAGGCTTTGCTTGCAGTTGCCAATTATAAGTTAGTGGATCGTTATCGGGGTCGCTACATTGCAGGCATTGTAGGGTAGTTAATGTATTTAAGGTTATGTCTGCTTGTTCTGTAAGAACAGCAATAGGCGCTTTGTTTTCGGTGGCAACGGTTAGGGTTACTTGTGCGGTATCACTTAGGTTACCTTCATCGGTTACGCTAAGATAGATTATGTAATCACCTAACTCATTCGATGCAAAGCCTGCATTTTTGGCAATTGCATCAGATAAACTTGGAACGCTGTTCTCAGGCTTAGAGGTTATTGCCCATTGATAACTTAGCGTGTCGTTTGTATCCGGATCGGTACTTTGTTCACCATTTAGCGTTACGAGTTGGTTGGGTGAAAGTGTACTGTTTTGAACCGAAATCACGGCATTTGGCGCAGAATTTACAGTAAGCTGCTCACTTTTTATAAGTACGTTACTGCTGGCAGTATCGCCAACTGAGTTAGTAATAGTTAATTTAACGCTATACTCGCCTACTTTATCGGCAATAAATTGGCTGTTAACTCGGTTGCTGTTTTCAAGCAGTGTGGTGCTTGATGTCGGCTTGTTGGTAAATTGCCATTGGTAGCTATTAATTACCGCATTAGTAGCGGTGCTTTGTGCTGCTGTTAATTTAACTACATCACCTTGTTTTACAGTTTGTGTGCTGCCTGCGTTTGCAATGAGCTGTGCGTTTGAGGTAACGGTAATTTGTTTGCTTACTACAGAGCTTGAAATTTTGCCGTCGCTTACTACAAGTTCTAACGTGTAGTCTTGCGCCTGCGATACCGAAAATTCAACAGTGCGTTGGTTGTTGGTATTAAGCGATATGTTTTGTTGATTATTTGTGCTACTGAGTTGCCACTGGTATGTGAGTGTGTCGCCGTCAGGATCGCTACTATTTTCTGCACTAAAAATAATAGGTGTATTGATTTTATATTCTGATTGTTCAGTACTTATAACAGCCACAGGTTGCGCATTTGTGCTGACAGGAGGAGTGACTTGCTTAGTGTCAGAACTACCTGAGCCACAAGCAGCCAATGTAAACAAAGTGGGTAATATAATTAAAAGTGTCCGTTTCATATTAATATCCTTATAAAGTTGATATCAATATGTACCCAAAATAGATATAAAGCAAAAAATAAAAACAAACTTTTGTAGTTACTGTTAGGCGCTATGCAGTTATTTGGGTTTTAGTTGCTGATTTAGTTAAATAAATGCATTTACTATGAGTCAAAAAATTAATCAAAAATCCGCTTAAGTGACCGTATTACTGTTATGGTATCGTTTATATAACGGGCCGTATTTTTATTACAGGAATAACCTTTCTTTTATGATTTCGCTAAATAATGTGTTTTTTACACGCCAAGATGGTGGCACAAAACGACAAATAATTAATGATTTATCGTTAACTATTTTACCCGCTGCACACATTGCTTTACTGGGTGATAGTGGCTCGGGCAAAACAACATTATTAAATTTATTAGCCGGTTTACTGTCTCCTGATGCAGGAACTATTACGGTTAATGAGCAAAAAATTAGTGAATTGACTACCAGTGAGCTTGCACTTTATAGGCGTAAAATAGGGATTATTTTTCAGCATTACCAATTACTCAGTCCGTTAAATGTAAAAGACAACATGTGCTTTCAAGCAAGGCTTAATGGGTTATCGCCGAGCGACGATGAAGTAAATACAATGGCTAAAAAGCTAGGTTTAGAAGGCAAGCTTACAGCGATGCCTGAACAGCTATCAGGTGGTGAGCAGCAACGAGTAGGAATAGGCCGTGCGCTATTAAATAAGCCCAAGCTACTATTGGCTGATGAACCGACCGGCAACCTTGATGCGGCTCGCTCACTCGATATCGTTACGCTATTAAAAAGCTTGTGTGAAGAAGAGCAAATAATACTAATTATGGTCACTCATAGTCAGCAATTGGCTAATCAATTTACTACGCAACTATTTTTAAAAGATGGCCAAATTAATGGCTGAACTTAAACTTATATTAATAACGTATATGCAGTTTTATCGCCGCCATGTAGGGCTGTTATTACTGTTTTTTATTGGTTTTAGTTTAGGTGCGGCATTACTGACTGCAATACAAGGTTTAAACCTGGAGGCCGGTAAGCGCTACCAACAAACTACAGCGTTGATTGCAAACCCTGTGACGCATTTTATACGCCCTGTATTAGGTGAAAACAGGTTGCCCAACAGTATGTGGTCGCGCATTAGGGCCGCTGGTTTTACGCAGGTTCAACCCGTTTTAGAAGGTGTAATTGAAACCGATAAGCAGCAAAAGCTCGCACTTAGAGGTGTCAA
Organism: Pseudoalteromonas sp. S554; assembly: GCF_005930865.1. Taxonomy (NCBI): domain Bacteria; kingdom Pseudomonadati; phylum Pseudomonadota; class Gammaproteobacteria; order Alteromonadales; family Pseudoalteromonadaceae; genus Pseudoalteromonas; species Pseudoalteromonas sp. S554. Next base: position 47,446 of record NZ_PNDV01000008.1, read on the forward strand.
TTTATTGCAATGGCTTACACAAAATACCGACAGCTCAGCATCAGCATCAGCATCAACAGCAAACAATAGCTACTCCGGTTTTGAACAGCTACTAAATACTGTTTATATCGATCCTAAATTAATGCAGCGGCTAAATTTAAAAAACAGCCGTATTAATATAAAAATGGGCGATGCCACCCGCACTTTAACGGTAAGTGAACTGCAAGGTTTAGGCATGACCATGCTGGTGGACATTAGTCTTGCTGATAAATTACTGCGTGCAAATGGGGTGATAAGTTACTTTGAAGTAAGTGGTTTAAATAGTAAACAAGCAGCTAAGTTAAACGCGTTGCTAGGCGAGCAAGCACGCCTTGAAGCTGCGCAAGAGCAAGCTTTTGACGCGCTATCGGAGGCGTTTTTCTTTAATTTACAAGCGCTGGCATTGTTGGGTTATGTGGTAGGTGCGTTTTTAAGCTTTAACGCAATTAAGCTGGCATATAATGCGCGCGCTCACTTACAGCAGCAAATGTGGGTGTTGGGGTGTCAGCGGTCGGCGTTAATTAAGGCGCTGGCTATTGAATTAACGTTACTTAGTTTGTTTGCGGCTGTGTTAGGTGCGATATTAGGCGCGGCACTAGCAAACGCCTTGGTTATGGATGTATCGGCCACTCTTCGAGGGCTTTACCAACTAGATAGAAGCTTTGTAGTCAGCCTTGATAGCAGCATGGTTGCCAGTGGCTTTACACTTAATATTTTTGTTTTGTTAGGATTTTTAGCCAGCCAGTCGGCTCGATTAAGTACTGTTTTAGCGCGTATTAAATGGCCAATGTTAATACTTGCCATTACAGCAACCAGTTATTTAGCGCTAACGGCAAATACCAAAATGGGCGCCTTGTTGCTGTGTGTTTGTGTGCTACTGCTCTTTTTTGTGGTTACGCCACCGATAGTTAAAGCTGTATTTAAGCTGCCATGGCCTACGCAAAACCCGATTATTCAGTGGTTAAAAGCCGATAGCATAGTGCAATTACCTGCATTGTTGAGCTCAGTACTCGCTATTTTAATGGCGATGGGTGCCGCTGTAGGTATGCAAATTATGGTTGGCAGTTTTAGCGACACCTTAGATACACACCTTGAAAAACGCCTAAGCGCCGATTTGTACGTAAGGCCAGACCAAAACATTCAAGCATTAGGAACCAAACTGACTGAACTCCCAGAAGTTGAAAAGGTGGGCGTATATTGGTCAGCTAACAGTGAGCTTAAAACACCTAAAACCATGGTTGCTGTTGATGTTATGGCATTTGGTGCAACGGCCAGTTACAACCAACATCTTACTTTGTTAAACAATAAAGCACCTACATCTACAGTATTTGAAAAAAACAAAAATGGGATTGTGGGTTGCTTAGTGAATGAACCCGCCTTGCTGCAGTACTCGCTTACAGTCGGTGACGTAATAACCCTAAGGCAGCATATTAATACACTAACGTGCCAAGTACGCGCTGCCTATTATGATTACGGCGAGCAAGGTTTAAATGTGGTAGTCACTACAACTGCGCTAGTAAATAGCAGCTTAAGTTACACCGAGTATGGTTTATCGCTATGGCTAAAGCCCAATAGCGACGTAGACGCCATAGCCGAATATATTCAAAAACAGCACCAATTAGATAGCCAACAAGTCATTGCCAATCAGCAGTTTAAGCGCTTTGCTAAGCAGTTATTTGGTAAAACTTTTTATGTTACTCAGGCGCTTAATATATTTATTATGCTGATTGCATTATTTGGTATGTGGGTGAGCTTTTTAACCCTGGGGCGGGGGCAATTGCAGCCTATGGCGGTATTACAAACGTTGGGTGTGACTCAACTGCAATTATTGGGTGCAAAAATATTGCAAGCCGCGCTTATTATTTTAACCACCTTGTTATTGGCTATACCTTTGGGACTTTGCCTTGGGTGGGTATTATTAACTTACGTAATGCCAATTGCCTTTGGTTGGACCATGGCCATGACCGTTAATTGGCTGCAATTAGGTGGTTTTACTGTGCTTATATTTATTTTAGCCTTATTTGTGAGTGCGTTACCGCTAATAAAATTAACGCGAAGCGCAGTTGCCGATAATGTCGCCAAGTTATAGGACTTACATGAATAGACTAAAAGCAGCCGTTATCTTTGTTTTTATTGGCACATTAAGCGCGTGCCAGCCAGAAGTAGAGCAATTAAGTAAAAATAAACCAATGCATAGCGGATTTGCACAGCAATTTGGTGAACCTGTAAATAAACACCAAGGGCTGAGCTTTCCACGCGACCATGGGGCGCATCATCAGCAAGGTATTGAATGGTGGTATGTTACTGCTAATTTAAAGGCCGATAATGGCGACACCTTTGGTGTGCAATGGACTTTATTTAGGCTCTCTGTTGATGATCAAAACACTGCAACTGAAACGTCGCCATGGTGGAACGGGCAGCTGTATTTTGCTCACTTTGCAATACAATCAGATACCCAGCACCATGCGTTTGAAAAGTATGGTCGCTCGGGGCAAGTTAATATTACTGCGCAGCCATTTGAGGCTCGCTTAGATGATTGGCAGTTAGCAAGTAAAGAGGCAGCATTTTTACCGCTTAACTTGAAGGCGCAGCAGGAAAATTACAGCGCTAATTTGGTGCTGGCTAATAGCCCACTTGTAAAACATGGCGAGCAAGGTTACAGCCAAAAAACGCATCAGGGGCATGCCTCTTATTATTACAGTTATCCGTTTTTACAAGCCAAAGGCAACATTACATTTGCGGGTGAAACGTATCAAGTAACCGGAGATGCTTGGTTAGACAGAGAGTGGTCTTCGGCGTTAATTGATCCGAGCCAAAATGGGTGGGACTGGTTTAGCATTCAGGCTGATGATAAAAAGCAGGGTGGTTTGATGGCATTTTGTATTCGTAATGGCAAGCAAAGTTATGATTACTGCAGTGCATCGCACATTACTTCCGGTGGGGTTGTGCGCGCTATTGCAAATAATGACGTGACCTTACAGGTATTAAAAACATCTGAGCTTACAACCCAAACGGCGCAAACAACGCCAAGTAATAAATCCTACCCTATTAAATGGCAGCTTAATGTTGAGGGGTTTGAGCCTATAACCATTGAAGCGCGTAACCCCGATTCACGTAATCAATTGAGTATTCCCTACTGGGAGGGGCGAATTAAAACCCAAGGTGGTTTTAAAGGTAAAGGTTATGCAGAGTTAGTTGGCTATTAGTGGGTTATAAAGTTTTTAAAAAGAAATGCACTTAAGCCCATGCTAAGTGCATTTTATTATTTAAAGCTTGATACACCTGATCTTATTGGTTGTATTTTACAGGGCCGTTAATATTATCAATGCTTACATCGCCCGAGCCTGCTTCAGTAATAGTCAATGATTTTGCATGATTAACACGAATACTGCCCGAACCATCTTCGATGGTAACGTTTGCATCAACATGCTCAATGGTTAAGTCGCCCGAGTTATCTTCAACGTCTACAGCGCCATTAATATGTTGTATTGCTATGCTGCCCGAACCGTCTTCAACGGTTAATGTACCACGTACATTGCTTACACTCATATCGCCTGATCCATCATCAATATTTGCATTGCCATTCACGTTATTAATAGTAATGCTACCTGAGCCATCGTTAAGCTCTAGGTTGCCGGTAATGCTTTGAAGCGAAATATCACCCGAGCCATCGTCTATGTTTAAATTTTTAGCGCCATTGATTGATAAGCTGCCTGAGCCATCTTTTACATCAATATTATTTGTCATGGCGTTAATAGTTATATCGCCCGAGCCATCATCAATATCTAGCTTAAGGTTGTTAGGGACGGTGACCACTAAATTAATGCTTGGCGATTGACCGCTGTAAAAGCTAATTCCATTATTACTTGTATTTTGGGCAACAAGCTTTGCTTTGGTTCCACTCTGATCGAGTGTGAGTTCGTATTCGTCGTCAATATCGGCTGTGTAAATAGTGGCGTCAACATTAATACTGGTTGCTGTTGATGAGCCCATTATTTTAAGTGAACCTGCGCCGCTTAATACGTCTAGATATTCAAGGTTATTGCTAGGTAATGTAAGTTGTTGTGTTTGTTTTACCGATGCAACGCTTGGCGAAATATGAAACACGCAGCCACTTAATAATAAAATACCGCTAATTAGCGAAAGTGGTTTAGCAATGGTAGATACAGTTGATGAGCTCATGGTTAGTCCTTTTAATGTGACGTTATTTGTTAATATAACAAGACTAGAGCAATAATGGGGCCTAAATTTAAGTGTTTGTTTTATAATGAATTTGATTTTTTGCTAAAAATTAAAAGACTAATTAGTGGTTAAAATTACTAACTATTAATAAAAAGGATGCATAGCGCATCCTTTTTGTTTTAACGACTGGTTTTAATTATACAAATTAAAAGCTATAAGTAATGTTACCGTATAAAAAGCGGCCATCTAAACTGTACGGTGTATAGGGTGTGTACGGGAATATTTGGCTAAAGGTAGAGTAACCAATGTTATCGACCGTAGCTTGCGGGTATTGGTCAAATAAGTTATTGGCACCCAGTGCAAATTTCCATTCGTCATTAGGACGATATGCCACTTCTAAATCGGTTATCCATTTAGCGTCTAGGTATTCATCGCGATCGCTTGTTGTGGAAATATCAGCAACTTCACCGTAACGTGTTGAACGTAACGTTGTTTGCCATTCGTTAAAGTTCCACACGGCCGACAGATTCAGTTTGTTGTCTGGTGTGCCTTCTTCAAAACGACCTACTTCACGGCGTGCAAATACAACGTAGTCGTCACCTAAAGAGTTTAGTTGTTCAGGATTATCGTCAACGTGTGTCACTTCGGTGTCGTTAAAGTTAGCCGCTGCGTTTAAGCGCACATCGCCAAAGTTATCTAACTGAAGTAGGTAAGTTGCAACAATGTCTACGCCTTGCGTGCGCGAGTCGATTGCGTTAGTAAAGTAGCGTACGCTTTCGGTATTTAACTCACCAGCATCCGTTAAAATTTGTTGTACTGCGGCACCGCTCAAATTTTCAGAGAGCACAATACGGTCATCAATATCAATACGGTAGGCGTCAACCGTTAAGCTAAAGTTACCTTGGGTGTATACAAAGCCAGCAGTTAAATTAACTGAGTCTTCAGCGTCTAACTGTTTTGCGCCAAGGGCTTGCGCTGCGGGTGCATCTGTTGGGAATAGGCCTACTTCAAACGCTTGGTTGTTTTCAAGTACGGTTGAAATTTGGCGATACGAGCTTTGTGCAAGCGATGGTGCACGGAAACCTGTGCTAATTGCCCCACGTAGCGATAAGTTTTCGTTTACGCTGTAACGTGTTGCAAGTTTTGAGGTAAAGGTGTTGCCAAAGTCGCTGTAATCTTCGTAGCGGCTTGCTAAAACCATGTTCCAGTTTTCGGTTAGGTAGGTGTCAAACTCAACAAATAGTGCAACGTTATGGCGGCTTTCATCGGTTACGCTTTCTGGACCAAAACCCGAAAGTACCTGCGCGCCACCGGCAGCAATTGGGTTGCCATTGCTATCAAGTGCAGTAATGTAAGAGGCTTCTTCACCTTGTTCTATTTTATAGCTTTCGTGGCGGTATTCAGCACCTAGAGTAAAAAATACGTCGTCAGGTAATCCTAAATCAAGGGTTGTGCTGGCATCACCATTGACTATAAATTGGTCATAAACTAGTGCGCCGTTATCAAATTCGGTGGGGCTGGTGGCACCCAAAGACGTATTTAAGCTATTTACAACGCCCAATGCAAAGTCGTTGCGGCCATAGTTGGTACTTACATCCCATGTCCAGTCGCCTGTTTCACCTTCTAGACCTAGGGCAAATGAGTAGTCTTCAACATCGGTTTCAATTTGCGGTAAAAAGCCATCTGGGTAAAGTGCTAATACGTTACGGCTGTCTTGCGCACGGCGGTAAAAGCCACCTGAGTTACCTTCTCGTTTTGAGTAGCTACCAAATGAATACAGGTTAAGGCTGTTATCTAGCTCGTAACCCATATTGTAAAATAAAGCGTAATCTTCAAGGTCAGCTTTACCAAAACGATGGTTGTAACGTTTAATAGTAAATTCGCGCGGGTCTAGGCTGCCATCGTCAAGGCGGCTATATTGCTCGCGAGGGTCAAAACCAGAGCGTTGTGTTGGGTTGTTATCGCGGTATTCAATCGATACGTTTACAAAGCCGCTGTCTGATAATGCAAATCCAGAGTTAGCGCTAATTGTGCGTGTGGCGCCATCGCTAATTTCGCGGTCATCACCTAGGTTAAATGCAAGATCACCGTTTGCATCTGCGTAGGTGCTTTCTAAGTTCGGTGCGCCCGCCATTTGTGTATCGTATTCACCATAGGTTACGCTTACACTGCCGCCTTCAGAGGCATCCTTTAAAACAATATTAATCACCCCAGCAATGGCATCAGAGCCGTATTGCGCTGCAGCGCCATCGCGAAGTACTTCTACGCGCTTAATGGCTGATGTAGGGATCATGTTTAAATCTACCGCAGTAGAGCCTCTGCCTACAACACCCGCTAAGTTTAAAAGCGCGCCAGAGTGACGGCGTTTACCATTGATAAGCACTAAAGTGTGATCGGGCGCTAAGCCGCGCAGTACAGCAGGTTTTGCATGGTCTGTTCCATCACCTAAAGTGGCACTTGGAAAGTTAAAGCTAGGCACTTGGCTGGCAAGAACTTGGCTAATCTCAAGTTGGCCTGTGCTTGCCATGTCGCTGCTAGTAATAATATCTACTGGCACTGAGCTTTCAGCAATACTTCGCAAACTACGGCGAGTACCTGTTACTGAGATTACTTCGATATTCTCTTGTGCCTGAGTATCTTGCTCTGCTGCATTAGCTGTAACAAAAGAGCCGCCAAGAGCAGAGGTTACGGCCAGGCTAAGTGCTAATTTATTGGCTGATAAACGCTTAAAAGTCATTTATGTTCCTTAAGAACGTCGTTGTTTTGGTGAGTTTGAAAAAGGAGCGAATCATATAGAAGCGCTCAACTACGTGCAAAGATAAAAACCATCTATGTTATTCACGTTTTTAATAAGTAAGGCCACTGTTTACGTACGTTACAGACGGTTAGATCGTTACTGTTGTAATCTTGTGGCGAATGGTTGAGAAATCAATAAAAGTAAAAGAGAGATTGAAAAAAGTGATAGGCATAAAAAAGCCAAGTTAAAAACTTGGCTTAAAAAATACGTTTAAATAAATGCCAAAATAATTACTCAGGCGCTACTTCAAGCGTTGTAAATAAAGCATAACGACCTGAGTCTACGCCTTCTTCCTTTACATCAACTTCGGTGGCGGTTTCAATTAAATAGATACCCGGTGCGTTCCATATTGTTGTAAAGAAGCCGTTTTTATCGGTGGTTACTTTTACTTCGCCACGTTCGTTACGGTAGCGAGTGTCGCCTCTTAAAATATTTACTTCAATACCTTCGCCTGCAGGCTTGCCGTCTTGTAGTAATTGAAAACGCGCTTGCTCGCCTACAAATAAATCGTTTGGATGGGTTGGGCCACTTAGTTCAAGGCCTAAACCTAATAATGCAGGCTTAGATGTACCGTTACGGCTTACAAACGTGTCTACCGTTGAAATCACTTTAGTGGTGCGTACGCCTTGAGCGTTGCTAGGTAATTTAGCGTCTGTTTTTTTGCCAAATACACGTTTTCGTTTACCTTCTTCATCTTTATAAAAGGTCATGTACATTGGCTTTTGTGTCATTGCAATGTGGTAGGTGCCCTGTTCAGTTAAACTAACTGCGGCTGAGCTTTTGCGTTTTAAGTAATAAGCACGAATAGTGTCGCTAACCGGCTCGCCGTTTGGCATAAGCGCCATGAGTAATGTGTCGTCCCATTGAGCGTCTTTTTCTTTTGGCTTAAAGGCTTTATCGGGGGCAAACATTTCGTTAGAAATACTCGCATCAATCATTACATAATGCGCTTTATCGCCAGAAAGTGAGGTGTGTGATGGTAATAACCAACGGCCATGTGCGCTGGCTGATGTAGATACCAGCGCTGATAAGCTAAGTGCGCCAATTAATGCTGTTTTTAATAAATTAATTTTCATTTTTCTGTCCTTTAAATTCGAATTATAAATAGCTACTACTTAGCGTTTACGGTAACAAAACTGGTTGAAAACTCTTTTTTACCATCGATGGTAATTTTACCTGGGTTTGTTAAATCGAGTTCAAGGCGTTGGTAATCACGACCGCCTTCTTCACGAACAACTTCAATATTTAAAAGGTATTTACCCGGCGCTACGGCGTTGCCGTCTAAATCTTTACCTTGCCAGTCAATTGTATAAGTACCAGGTCGCTTAGTTGCACCACTTATGCCGTCAAAGTTAATATTGGTTTTGCCTGCTTTACGCCACCATTGGCGTAAGTCTTTAAACCATTCGGCTTTTTGAACCCATAGTGCAAGCGTTGTTACGTGTTTGCGCTCTGGTGTTTCTAGCCATACGGCAACGTACGGCCGGTGGTAAGGTTGTACGTCAAGATCGGGTAGGGTGAGTTCAATTTCTAGCTGTGGCGCTTGTGCCTGAACCGTTGTTTGAAATAGTGCGGCAACCATTAATAATGCTGCGCTAAATACAGTACTAACTTTTAACATTAAGACACTCCTTTAATTTGTGGTACCCAGCATAAATAAATAACCAATGGCGTTGCGATGCCTAAAACGGTTATCCATATACCTGCTAAGCGTTTTTTTCTGTTTTGAAACAAAATAATCATGCCGGTAATGGCAAAAATAATCATCAATACCGCTGAGATATCAATTACCCAGCTCCATACTTCACCGGTGTAGCGACCTTTATGTAAATCGCCAATAAGGCTTAAAAAGCCGCCTGTTTGGTAATCGAGGTTTAGCTCGCCTGTTGTAAAGTCAAGCTCAGCGTAAGCAAAACCGGCCGGAAGGGGATAGTCGAGCATGACAAGTGCGTCTTCTTTTTCCCATTCAATACTTTTTACCTTGGTGAGTGAGTATTGTGTAGCTAGATAAGCTTCTATTTCTGGGTAAAGCGAAGGCAGTGTATTTAGCTGTGCGTTGGCTTTAGTTACAAGCTCAGCTGGAATAGTTGCGGTGACTTGCCCGTTACTTTTATCGTTTTTAAGCCAGTCAACATGGTTAAGTACAATACCGCTAACGCAAAATAGAATGAGTAAAAAAAACAAAGCGGTAGAAATATAAATATGTAGGGCACGGCTTGTACTGTACAAAGCTCGCTTATTAATAAACGACATAAATAATTTAATGTAATAAAATTTATTACATGATAATGATTTGCATTACTTATTACAAATTTACTTACGTAACTTTACATTAATATTTTAAATAACCTGAATTCAGGCTAAATGTTAGTGCGTTTAAACGAGGTTTAATGCTTAGGGGGGTGTGAGGGTCTTAAAATAAGGTAAATCATAACCGCAATTTCTATTGCTGCTACAAGGTATACAACCCAATTAGGTGCTGTTGAGTTAAGTAAAAGTATAAAGCCAATAAGCATACCAATAGCGGCAAAGTACTTAGCTTTAGTTGGTACCACTTTGTGAGCTTGCCATTGCTGCAAGGTAACACCATAGCGAGGATGATTAAGTAACCAATTTGCAAGTGCAGGAGATGAGCGAGTAAAACAAGTGAGCGCCAAAATAAAAAATATAGTCGTGGGCATGACCGGAAGCATAATGCCTACAATGCCTAGCGCCACTAAGGTTAAGCCTAGCATTTTTAACCCTATGTTTTTGTAACAGATAAGTGACGATTTTATATTCATTGACGGCGCTATAGTGAGTGGCGACTAATTTAAAGTGTAGGCCAATTTTACATTTATTATAAAGCTAAAACGCTATTCCAATAAAAAAGGACATACCCAGTATGCCCTTTTTTGTAGACTAAACAGTAGTTATTAAAAATAATAACCAATGTTTATATTAAAGCGTTTTTCTGTTTCGCTGCTATCACCGGCAATCGATCCACCAACGAAAGGTTGGTTTTTAGCATGTACAAAATCAAAGTAGGTAAACAAACCGCCAGCGGCTACAGAAACACCCGTCACGTTCATCCACGTATCTGCGCTGTTGTCAGATTTATCGTAGATAATCCCGTAATCGTTATAAAATTGTAGGCCTGTCACTGGGCCCCACTCAACTGGCATGCTGTAAGCGATGTTTGCATTGGTCATGGTTGCTTCTGCGGCAATACTGTCGTAAAACGAGTAAGCACCTACGGCCATACGATCAATATTATCTATGTCGTAGTTGTATTCACCATGTTGAAGCTGAAAGTTCCATGCATCAATATTGCTATTTAGGTGCATAGCCCATGCATAATAGTCGCCTGCGCGGTCATTACCGTCATGTAACCCGCCAGATAACGCAGAAAAACCTAACTCGGTTGTGCCGCCGTCATGTTCAAAATGGTAACCGTAACGGCCCGAAAACGTATTGTATTCGCCTATTTGGGTTGCAGGTTCTGCGTAAATGCCGTCTTCTGGGGCTCTTACGCCAACTACATCGTATGAATAGCGATCGCTGCGGTTGTCAACGTAGCCATCTACGCCACCAAGCTCATCGTTTTTGAAAAAGCCAAGATCTAATTGCCAGTTATCTGCAATTTTACGTTTAAACATGATGCCTAAATCGTGATCATCTTCTAAACCGATGTAATAGGTGGTGTTAAAAAACCAGTTGTGAGAATTATAAGGCCAGTTACCAAAGGGTACTTTGGTGATACCTGCTTGTACTTGCCAATCGTCTGCAAAATCGTACGCTGCATAAGCATATTTTACTGCGGTCATGTAATCAAAAAAGCGAATTTCTGCGTTAAGAATAACGTCGCCTACATCACCAGAAAAATTAAGTCTAAAAACGTCAAAATCGAAGTCGCCGCCGCGGTCTTCGTTATCGTCATCATACGATGCATAACTAAAGTTTGTACGAATAGCACCGCCGACCTTTATGCCGCTGCTTTTTTCTTTCGGAGCTTCTGCCACCACAACGTTTTGGTCAGCTTTTTTCTCGATAAGTGCAACTTGCTCTTGGTGTTTTTCGTTAATTTTTTGCTGTTTAGATTTTTCTTCAACTAGTTTTTGTTCAAGCAGCTTCATTTGCTGCTGTAGTTGTTTTAATTGACTTTGAAGCGTGTCGATATCGGTGGCGTAAGAAGTACTCGAAACACTACCTAAAATAAATGCGAGCGATAATTTTGAGAGTTTGGTCATATTAGCTGCTTCTTTTCGTTTGGTTAAAAATAAAAACCCAAGATATTAATAACACATTGGGTTAAGAGCTTAGTACAAAACCATTATATTTTTTATTGTTCGTTTTTTATTCTTTAGGCGCTTGTGTAAGTGCGCCCACTTCAAGCAAAGGAGATGCATCTAATTTATCTGCATCCATCATGGCTGCAATACGCTGCATAGATGAAAGTAATAAAGACTGCTCCCATTCAGCCAGACCAGAAAACTTTTCTATGAAGTGTTCTTGTAATGGTTGAGGGGCTTTAAGTAGTAATTCTTTCCCTTTTTCGGTGAGGTGTAAGCTCACTCGACGTTTATCCATTTGGCTTCGAACGCGTGTGACCAGATCTCTGCTTTCAATTCTGTCGAGAATATTAGTTACGGTCGCTGGGCTTAAATTTACATTTTGCGCAATGCGGCTAGCAGTGATGCCATCAGTTTGAGACACTTCGTGCATTATAAGCAGTTGTGGGCCAGTTAAGCCGGCTGTTTTATTAAGTTGCTTTGAGTGTAAATCAATCGCTCGGATCACTTTACGTAAAGATACCAATAACTCGTCATATTTTTGCATGTGTTTATCTCGTCGAAAAGCGATGCTTTGCCATAATCGCGAAATGTTACACATCAAATAAATTGAATTCAAATTAAAAATTTAATTTTTTACTGCTGTTACTCGTTTTTATTAATTAGAGTAGAAACTAATTTACCTTAAAGCAATACCCCTTTAATTAAGGGTTTTTTAATAGGTGGGAGTGCTTAGTTAAGCATTTTAGCTACGTTTGAACTATTAAATACACGGCTCAAATTGCTTTTTTACAATTCATTTTATGCGTTTAGTGTGTAATTAGTTAAAGTATAGATTAAGTAAGTGCATGATATACAACTATCAATATGCTCACAATGATTGTCTGAATAAGCAAAAACTTATTTGCTTGGTTTATACTTTACGTTATATGTAAGAGTATTGAACGTTGTGATTATTAATATTAAAGGGAAAGGCATGAAATTATCGCCATCAGTGAGCATTGAACACACCGAAACCGGTCTTGAATTTATTAATATTGAAAGTGATTTGTGCGATGCAAAAATATTTTTGCAAGGTGGTCAAATTACGCAATTTACACCTAAAGGTAAGCAACCTCTTATTTGGGTGTCGGGTAATGAAACGTTCTCAGAAGGCATGAGTATTCGCGGTGGTATTCCTATTTGTTGGCCTTGGTTTGGGACACATGCTAACGGTGGTTGGCCTGCACATGGTTTTGCCCGAACCAGCTTGTGGCAAGCTGATGAGGTTAATGAAACTGAGGAATGTATTACTGTGAGCTTAAAACTACCCATGAAGTTGGTGAACGCTGAATATTGGCCGCATCAGTCGGCATTGAAGGTGGAATTTGTTTTAAGTGATTCGCTTGAGGTGAGACTAACCACAACAAACTTAGGCGATACGGCGTTTAGCTATACACAAGCGTTGCATACATATTTTCCAACGTCAGATATTACTAATACACATGTTGACGGCTTACAAGGCGCGCAATATATTGAATTTGCTGAAGGACCTTTTACGCAACAAGCGGTTGTTGGATTTGAACGTGAAACCGACATGGTTTACACCCAAGCCACACCTATTCAATACATAAATACCCCCGAGGGAGTTATTAAAGTTGGGCGAGCAAACTCTAGTTCGTGTGTGCTTTGGAATCCGTGGATTGAAAAATCAAAGCGCTTGTCTAATTTTGCTGACGATGAATACAAAACCATGTTATGCCTAGAAGCCGCCAATGTATTAGATGATGCTGTTACCCTTGCACCACAGCAAAGCCACACGTTGGTAACATCTATAGAATGGGTAAAATAAGGGATGCCTAATTAGGCTTTGTGTACGAATAAAATAATAAAAACAGTATAGGAAATAGTGTGTTTAACAATCAGCAAATAACGGATTTACCACAGCATAAAAACATTGAATTTAAAGCGCTTGCCGATAAAGCGCTGCTGCATGCACAACTTAACTGGTTAGTGTTTTATATTCCCTTTAGCGCAATATTAGCCGCAATTTGTTACTTCAACGAAAATTTTGCGAATAACGCGCAAACGTACTTATTAATTGGTATGCCTATTTTAATTCTCGCTTCTATGCTTTACAGCGTTGCGAGTATTAAATTGCAAGGTGTGGCTATGCGTCAGCACGACATTGCGTTTAAAAAAGGAATTATTTGGCAGCGGGTTACTATTTTACCGCTAGCGCGCGTGCAGCACATTGAAATACACCGTGGCCCCATTGAGCGAAAACTGGGTTTAGCCAGTTTAAAATTGTATAGCGCCGGTGGTATGAGTGCCGATTTGCAGGTAAGCGGGCTTACACACACGGATTGTAAAAATATGCGCCAGTTTGTTCAAGATTACCGCCAAGAACAAACGTCTACTCAGGCTGTACCAGCCGATGAGTGATTTTACACCTCATACCACACAAACGGATGCTGGCCAGGCGCCATTGTGGCAAAAGGTATCGCCTTGGGCACTTGTGTATTTTGTTGTCCATTTTGGTGTGCGTTTTGTGCGCGACGGCATATTTAACCTATTACCGCTTGGTTTTGTATTTGTTACACAAGTAGAAAACAAACTCTTCTGGGGGCAAATTGCAGCAGCAGTGGCTGTAAGTGCTTTGCTTTTATACTCGGTTTTATATTACAGAAACTTTAGGTTTTGTATTTCAAGCGATAACGAAATACTACTCAATAAAGGCGTTTTTAAAAAAGAACGTTTAACGCTTAAATTTGAGCGAGTACAAAATGTAAATATTGCTGAGCCTTTTTACTTTAAACCAGTAACGCTGGTTAATTGTATTTTTGATGCGGCAGGTAGCGCGGCTCAAGAAGCTGTATTGCCGGGCGTAACCCAAGGTTACGCAGAGCAAATGCGAAAGCAAATATTTGCTTACAAGGCCCAACAGCAGCTTGAGCCAGACAGTGAAGTAGAAACAGACGAGGCTACTGAGCAAAGTAGTTTGTTTATTTCTAACAAAGAAATAGCCAAGTTTGGTTTAATGTCAAACATGGCTATTTTAGCGCTAGCAGCCATTGCACCACTCATAAATGTGGTAGCCGATGTGCTTGAAAAGCAATTAATCACAAAAGTAGAAGGCTTTTACGAGCAAGAACTTGGACTTGTAGCCAGTGCAGCGTTATTTGCTATATTCACAATGTTTGTACTTGTGGTACTTATTGCCGTTTTGCTTTCGGTGGGAATGTCGCTGATTCGTTTTTATAATTATCAGCTTTATTTTAAAGGTAAAAAGTTTAAACGCATTGCCGGTTTATTAGAGCGCCACCAGTTATCTATGAGCTTAGATAAAGTGCAGTCGATTGTCATTAAGCAAAATATTATTGCCCGGTTACTTAAGCGCTTTACCGTTGAATTTTTGCAAGCGAGTAGCGGTGGTGCAATGGCGGGTATGGCCGCTAAAAAAAATAAACAAACCTTAGTTTTACCTGTATTAAATAACGAGCAAGTAAACAGCGTATGCCAGTGGATTTACCCGTGGTTTAACAACAGCGCACTGGCATTTAAGCAGGCAGAGCGAGCACTTTGGTATAAAAACTTAGTCTTGTATGCATTGTTACCTAGCTTACTTGTGGCTGTGTTTTGTTATTTTAATGAGTTTAATTACTTTATCAGCGTGGGTGTGCTTACTGTATTTGCTGGCTTAGTTACCTTGTCGTATCAACGTTATGGTTACTATTTACATGAAGATGATGGCCGATTTTACATGGTTGTACGTAAAGGCATGATTGGCGTACATTATCGCGTGTTTGAACTATATAAAGTACAAAGTGCTAGCAGCGAAAGTACCTATTTAATGCGAAGATCAGGATTGAAAAGCCTGTATATACAACTTGCTCATGGCTTTGCGTTTATGCCATACATAAAAGAGCAAGACGCTGATTTTGTGATTGATTTTACGCTTAAACAGGCTGAGTCAGACACTCGTAGTTGGATGTAATTTCTGCAAACAATAAAGTATGTGCGAAAACACATTTGCACATGCTTTATTACACTTTTTTACTGCAAACTCAGTGAGTTTAATAATACTCTAAGCATTATTGAAAATGCTACTTAAGGGATTATTGTGAAAAAGTCACTCATTGCCTCAGCTTTGTTGCTCGCTGCCCCCGCGTTCGCTGCGGATTGGCAAACCATTCATACCGAGCATTTTAATGTGCACTACAGCATTGAGCATATTGATTTTGCTAAATCGACCGCGGTTGAACTTGAAATAGTTCGCACGAAAGTGCTTGAACAACAAAATCGTGCACTCGATGAAATAGTCGATGTTATCGTGTTTGACCCCTTAAATGCGGCGAACGGGTTTGCCTTGCCTACATCAAGCAACCCAGTAATGGCACTTTTTACTACCCCGCCGCAGTCTGATACGGTGATTTCAAACAGTTCTGGTTGGCAGCAGTTACTGGTGTTGCACGAATACATTCATTTAGTGCATTTGGCCCAGCCTACACGCAACCACTGGCAGCAAAAAGTGCGCGGTTTGTGGGATATTTACGATTTAACCTACAGTGATACGCCGCGCTGGGTTGCTGAAGGGTATGCAACGTTAATTGAATCTAAAATGACCGGACGAGGGCGCTTATTTGATAATTACTCTGAGTCGATATTACGTGAATTTGCTCAACAAGGTGCGCTACCAACCTATGGGCAATTGAATAGTGATAATGGTTTTATGGGTGGCTCTATGGCCTATTTGATGGGCAGTCGGTTTTTATATTGGCTAGAGCAAACATTTTCTGAGCAAATACTTGATAGTGTATGGACCCGAATGCAGGCAGTTAAGTCGCGTGATTTTGATGAAGCATTTGAAGGTGTGTTTGGCCAAAGCGCAGCGAAGCTATATCGCCGTTTTATTGCTGAATATACGTATAATGCCATGCAGCAAGAGCAAGGAGAGCAACCACTTGATAGTGAGCTATGGCTAGAGCTTGATTTATACGCAAGCAATCCAGCACTTTCACATGATGGCAGCAAGCTTGCAATAGTAGAGCGTGATGCCAAGCGTAATACTAAGCTCGTTATTTATAGCACCGAAGATAACACCAAAGCGATGGAGAGCTTTGAAAAGGCACAAAATGAGTTAATTAAGCAAGACCCACTCGATATACCAGATTCGCCACCGAGCGTGTTTAAGCGTGAACAAAAGCAAGTGCTTAATCAAATAAATCGGGCAGGTATAGCCAACCCGCAATGGGTAAATAGCACGACACTGTATTTTAATGCTTATAGTACTGAAGAGTCGGGCATTTATAATCGGGTGTCTGATATATTTAGCTATAACATTGAAACCGGCAACGTAGAAAAGCTAACCGAGTTTGCAGGGCTAAGACGCTTTAATGCAACAAGCGACGGTAAAGCAGTGTATGCAGAGCAAATACGTGATGGCTATTCTGAATTAGTAAAAGTTGATATCAGCACCGGCACCATAACGCCGTTGTTCAAAAAAAGCTTAAATACTGCATACGATTACCCCACGCTTAGCCCCGATAATAAAAAATTAGTTTATTTATCAGCTTCTTTAAACGAAAACTGGCAAATGTATATACAAGATGTTGATGGTGGTATTAGCCGGCCTGTACCTATGCCAAACGGGTATCAATATTTAACTCAACCTAGCTTTAGTGACAATGGCGAATCAATCTATTTTGTTGCGGGATTAAATAAAACGACTGATATTTATAATTACCATATAGCCAGTAATACCCTAAAGCGTTTAACACATGGGCAAGAAGCGGTTGCCCACCCCATTGAAATGCAAGATGAAACGCTGCTTTATTTATCGATTAATGCCGACGGCCCTGATGTAAAAAGCCTAGCGAATACCAGTATTAAAACGACGGTGACCGATTTAGCTGCTAATAGCAAAGCCCCGCTATTAATGGTTAATGAGCACACGTTGCCAGAGGCTAAAGTATACACGCAAGAAGTTGGCGAACAGCGCGATTATGCGGTACTCGATCAGCACGCAACCTTTGCGTTGGGCTCTCAGTATTTTTCAGCATCGACCAGCTTATTAAGTATGGGTATTAAAAGCAGTGATTTATTAAAGCAGCTAGACCTGCAAGCCGGTTATAGCATTGACTTAAACGATGATGCATTACATGGCGGGTTTGTAAACGCTAAATACAATGCGCTTGATGTTAAGTTTAAACTCGCTTTGTATGACTACAACTTAGATACCTCACGCCAATATCAAGCTTTAAGCCCAAGCAATTTAAATAACGAAATAGATGCTCTTGGTGGGTTTGTAGCAATGAGTTATCCACTTAAGTTTGGCCAATTAAGCTTAACCCCTGAGCTTGCTTATAACTATACTGATTACAAGCAAAGCCATACTCGTTGGACGCGTGTCGGTTTTGCTCAACGTTGGCAATATGACCGCCAAACGTTTGCTATAGGACAGCGTGTTAATGCTCGTTGGTACGAAGGTAAAGGTGAAAACAATTGGCAAGGTTATGATCTCGATGCGAGCGTATTTGGGGTTCTAGGGATTTTCCCCTCTAAAGTAACATAAATCGCCATACTCACCATATTTAAAGGCATACAAAGGTGGGTTACTTCTCCAAAGTATGGCAAATAATG
>NZ_PNDV01000080.1:0-16246 GCF_005930865.1 Pseudoalteromonas sp. S554
AAATTACTATTACAATAGACAGCGATTGCATTCGCGTGTTGGTTATAAATCACCTGCCGAGTTTGAATCGGCAGTTAATTGAAACGTGGACGGTGTCCACTTTATCGGGTGAAGATCACTGCTAACAGTTTGCTCGGTTTCGCTGCGCTACACATTTTAGCAAACTATTATCAGCCCCTTAAATGGGTGTTATATTGCAAGGAAAGCTCATTGGTCATAAAAGCAAAACTAGTATTTTTGAAAATTCCGAGGCCACCATATGGATATAGATATACCGGTAAAAGTTGCTGGGTGAGGTTAGACTCTGAAAAGTTTAATGACGTAGCCTTTATTTCTATGTAGGGCTAAATAAACTAATCAGTGTTTAAGGCTAAAGAGAATGTGATTTTTCTGTCACTAACTTCTGCACTTAATTGCGCATCAATTGCTTTACTAAGCGTTTTAGCGATTGATAACCCCAATCCAAAGTTATCATTCGATGTTCTTGAAGTGTCTTTTTGCCATAAAGGGTCAAATAATTGGTCTATATCATTATCACTCAAAGGTTCAATAAGGGAGTTAGTAACTGACAAAAATAAAAGTTTTTCTTTTGAAATCATTGTCGAAACTAAAATTTTTGAATTTAGTGGGCTGTATTGTTTAGCGTTGTTAACTAAATTGCTAATAATTGATTCGAGGGCAAACAAGTTGCTTATAATTGCTGGTGCATTCTCATTCAACTCCAAATTTACACGCGATAAATCAGTGTTTTCTAAGACTCTGGTAATGACTTGATTTAAATCACAAGCATCTTGTTTGATTAGCTTACCATTACTGTATTTATGTAATAGCAATAAGTTCGACACGATATTTTTTAGCCGTAAACTTATTTTCAACGCTTCAGGCTTAAAATCCTCATTGAGCTCAATCTCATTTGGAAACCTGATAGCAACTTCTGCCATATTTATAAGTTCGGCAATGGGCGTTTTTATTTCATGGGCAATATCGGATGTAAGTCGCTTTTCCCTTAGGTAAAGTTGTCTATTCTCTTTAATAAAAGCATTTAAGCTTTCAACAATAGGCAAGAGCTCTTTAACTGGCTCTTGTATAAATATCTGTGAGCCTTCACTGGTAATACTTAACTGACTGATATCTTGGTTGAGTTTAATTAATGGCGCAAGTGATGTATCTATCGCCTTCCTGACAAATAATCGAATAAATACAATAACTGTAATTGTGGTGACTATAAAAATAACGTCAATCAACCAAAGTACAAAATCAACTTCCTCAGAAGACGCTGCATAAGCTAAAGTCAGTGGCTCATCATTTGTTTTTTTATATGTGTCTACTGATGTATTGTCTTTTCCTTGTGGTATAAAACGACTATAAAACACTCGACCATCTCGGCCATCAGGTAATTGTAAAGGGCGTATTTTTGATTCGCCAATTTCTAAGCTTTCATATGGTAAGTTTTTAACCTCAAATAAATCTAAACTTTTGGAGCGAGTGAAAGTGCCTTCTTTGCTCCATACTTGAAAGTACTCAGGCTCTATTTCCCCTGCGAACTCGGGCATAAACTCACTAGAAAAACTAAACGAAAAACCTTCATCAGTTTTATGTACTAAGGTCATTAACATACCTGCTTTGGATTGCAGGCTGCGATCAAACTCATTGTCTATCCAACTATCAACAGCAATGTCGGTTGCTAACAAAATGCATAAAACAAAGCCTGTTATAGTTACCGAGAGTGTAACAACTAATTTACTGCGAATAGATTTCATTATTGTCCTTGTACAATGTAACCAAAACCACGCTTGGTCTGAATTGGCAGCTCCCCTCCTGCAACTCTTACTTTTTTGCGAGCAGATGATAAATGAGCTTCAATCGAGTTCTTTGATATCAAATCATATTGCCCTGCAAGGTAGGTACTTAGCTTCTCAGCACTAAACACTTTATTTTGATTGCTAAATAAACATTCGACAATTTTGTACTCGTTGGGTGTTAAGTCAATAACATTGTCAGCCACTTTTAGCAGTTTTAACTGTAAATTCAGTGCTAAATTATCAATAGTTATGATATCGCTCATCATCTTCAATCCACCACGGCGCATTAAATTTAATAGTCGAGCGTGGAGCTCATCAAATGAAAAGGGTTTAGTAAGGTAATCATCCGCTCCAGTTAAAAGCCCTAAAACACGGTCTTCAGGTTCTTGCTTAGCTGACAAAATTAAGACTTTAGAATCAAGCTGTTTGGTTCTTATGGTTTGCAATAAAGTAATACCATCGATACTCGGTAACATAATATCAAGTATTATAAGCTCATACTCACCTGTCATCGCCATACTCAGCCCTTGTGCACCATCACCGGTGTCATCAACCGCAAAGCCTAGATTTACTAAGCCAATTCGTAAACTACGCCTTAGTGACGCTGAATCTTCAATTATTAATAACTTCATGTGTTACTCATTCACCTGAAATGCATCTTCATCATTAGGTTACGCCATATAGCTTAAGTTTTACTTAAGACTTGCTTAAGTTTCCATAGTTTAGCCAATATTAAGTTTAGACTCAGGATTTCTTAAGTTTCGGTTTTTAGTATTGCTGCAATTATTAAGATCGAGCACAACTATGACAGCAAATACTTCCGTTTTAAAACCCTTGTTGCGTTTTAGTATTATATTGATATCAATCTTTATAACTTCCCGCATTGCTTTATTGTTTTGGCAACATTCAAGATTAAATGATGGTGATATTTGGCCGATCATATCAGGAGCAATCAGAATAGACTTAAGTAGCATTGCATACTTAGCAACTATTGGGGTTTTTATACTGATACTGCATGTAGTTGCACGCCCTAAAACAGAGCTTTTCCAGCGTATTTTTACACTTTACGGCAGCTGCGTTGTAACTGTAGTTGTTATTGTTGAAGCATCAACACCTGCATTCATCAATCAATATGATGTAAGGCCTAACCGATTATATATTGAATACCTTGATTACCCACAAGAAGTCTTCTCAATGTTAGTGCATGGCCATCTTTTTGCAATGCTAAGTACATTGCTTTTGGCCTCGTTAACAAGCGTTTATAGCTATCGCCTTTTATGCAGAGCATTCACACAACCACCGTCACTGAAAAAAGCATCCAATTTACCCATTCTAATGGCTGCTTTAATAATCTGCTTATTTGCTGCTAGAGGTACATTAAATCACCGACCGCTTAACCCTGCATTAGTCTATTTTTCTCAAGATTCACTAGTAAACTCACTTGTTCTTAACTCCACTTACAGTGTTGCGTTTGCGCTGAAAAACATGGGTAACGAAAAAAGTGCCAGTAATTTGTATGGCACAATGCTTCGTCAACAAATTATAGATACGGTCAAAAAGGCTTCTTATCGAAAACAGTTTGTCGCTGGAAATATTCCAACCTTGGCGCACAACAAGCCTTTTGTGTCTGGTGTTAAAAAAAACTTAGTTATAATACTTGAGGAAAGTTTAGGTGCCCGATTTGTTGGAGAACTTGGTGGGTTAGATATTACGCCCGAACTTGATAAGCTATATCAACAAGGGTGGGGGTTTGACAACCTTTATGCTACGGGCACGCGCTCCGTAAGAGGTATTGAAGCAATTACCACAGGTTTTACACCATCACCATCTCGCTCAGTAGTTAAACTATCTAAATCGCAGCATAACTTTTTTTCACTAGCGGATGTATTCAGTCAAGAAGGTTACAAAACACAGTTTATCTACGGCGGTGAAAGCCATTTTGACAATATGAAAAGCTTTTTTCTAGGAAACGGGTTTAACGATATTGTTGACATCAACCATATTGATAATCCCCAATTTATCTCCTCTTGGGGGGTAAGTGATGAGGACTTATTCAATCAAGCAGATAAAGAACTGACTAAATTAAGTAATTCGACAGAGCCATTTTTTAGTCTTGTATTTACTTCTAGTAATCACGATCCGTTTGATATACCACAAGGCAAAGTATCGCTACCCAAAGGACATAACCCTGAAAACTATAAGCGTGATCTTGCAATTAAGTATGCCGATTACGCACTAGGTAAATTTATAAATAAAGCAAAAACACGGTCGTACTGGGAAAACACCGTATTTTTGGTTGTGGCAGACCATGATGTGCGTGTTTTTGGCTCTGAACCTGTCCCTTTGAGGTCTTTTCATATACCAGCTGTTATTTTAAACAGCGATATGAAAAGTAAACGCGATCCAAGACTCGTTAGTCAAATTGATCTACCTGTTACTTTGATGTCACTTTTAGGAATTGACCAAGCAACCCCTATGCTGGGCTTTGATCTGACTAAAAGTTATCCAGTTGAACGCGCAATGATGCAGTACTACGACAATTTTGCATACCTAGAAAATGATCGCGCTGTCATCCTAATGCCAAATCAACAAACCAGCTATTGGCGCTATAACAAACAAACCAAAATACAAGAAAAAAATGAACAGCTAAACGTTGATCAAACGTTGGCTGAAAAAGCACTAGCTCATGTGTTATTTAGCAACTTAGCTTACACCGAGCAGCTTTATCGTTTAGCTGATAAAAGTAGTGATAAGGAATAACTATGAAAATTGCTTTTAAAAGATTTTGTATTTCGTCTTGGCAAGTAAGTTACAGCCAATTTGTTTGCTTAGTTTCAATGTATATCGTTATCGCATTTAATGGCTTGTTTTTATACAATACTTTTATGGCTGCAACACAGTCAGGGCATATAAATTGGCTTTTTATCGCGTCGGTCCCTTTATTGCTTTTCTCATTGACTGTTTTAGTTTTAAGTTGGTTGTCCTTAATTACTTTTGTTAAAGCTATACTTCTATTTAGTGTTTTAGTTTGCTCATTGTTGTTTTATTCAACACTTAATTATGGCGTTATTTTTGACAAGAGCATGTTACAAAATATTGTTGAAACAAATTCAGGTGAAGCATTTTCATACTTGAACTTTCAGCTTGTGTTATTTATTTTTTTATTGGGGATTGTACCTACTTACTTATTTTCCAAGTTCACAATTATTGGGAGTTTTAGAGTTCGTTTAAAAAGTTTTACGAAGCTAAATCTATCAGCTTTGCTCTGTTGTGCCTTAATCGCTGTACCCTTTTATAAAGAGTACGCTTCTGTTGGCCGCAACAACCGACAGCTAACAAGTTATATCACCCCGTTTGCATTCTATACAGCAAGTTATAAATACCTGAGGGATAATTACTTTTATCCACCATTACCTTTCAAGGTACTCGATAACTTGCCCACTTTAAAAAATAAAACGAGCACCTCGCTAACTGTAATGGTTGTCGGGGAAACAGCTCGGGCGGCTAACTTTTCACTACAAGGCTATAGTAGAGCAACGAATACTTATACTCCCAAGTTAGGCGTAAAGTATTTTAGTGATGTTTCATCGTGTGGAACGGCGACGGCTATTTCAGTCCCCTGTATGTTTTCACGACTGAACCGCAAAGAATATGATTCTCGGCTTGCTAGTAGTCAAGAAAATGCTCTAGACATTATTCAGCGTAGTGGTGTTGAAGTAACATGGATTGATAATAACAGCAGCTGTAAAGGAGTGTGTGCTCGCATCAAATCAGACAACATTGAGCCGAATAAAGAACATCCGTTATGTGATGGTCATTACTGTTTTGATGAAATATTAGTTACGAAACTAGCAGACAAGATAGCGACTAGTAACGCTAAACATAAATTGGTTGTTCTGCATATGATAGGTTCACATGGACCAACTTATTATCGTCGTTATCCTGAACACGAAAGTTTGTTTAAACCTGATTGCTCTCGAAGCGATATTCAGAACTGTAGTACAACTGAACTAACAAACACATATGATAATACTATCGCATACACAGACAAGGTGTTGAGCCAGTTGATAAAAGTATTACAAGCAAGTAACGAAACAAAGAAGTCACTCCTATATGTGTCAGATCACGGTGAGTCACTTGGTGAGAAAGGTTTATACCTTCACGGGTTTCCATATGCATTAGCACCAAGCGAGCAAACCCATATTCCAATGATTTTTTGGAGTAATAAACTCGCTAACTCTAAATTTAATCATTGTATTGAGTTACAACGCTCAAAAGTATTTTCACACGACAATATTTTTGACACTTTACTTGGCTTAACT
Source organism: Pseudoalteromonas sp. S554 (assembly GCF_005930865.1). NCBI lineage: Bacteria > Pseudomonadati > Pseudomonadota > Gammaproteobacteria > Alteromonadales > Pseudoalteromonadaceae > Pseudoalteromonas > Pseudoalteromonas sp. S554. Next base: position 6,125 of record NZ_PNDV01000080.1, read on the forward strand.
CAAGTAAGCAGCAGTCAATACCAACCTGAATACGATATTTTTAACGCCTGTAAGGCCCTAAGTCTATAAAGAGAGTTTCCAATGCAATTTGATAGTGCAAATAAGCCGTCAGGTATTAATCGAGTAGTTTTAGCTTTTAAAAATTCACAGCGTGCATTTAAATGGCTTGCTAAAAATGAAGCTGCTTTTAAACAAGAGCTTTTTTTACTCGCTTTATCGCTAATTATTATTTCGATTTGGCAGATAGGTATTTACGAAAAGGTCATGCTACTAATCTCTGTTTTATTTGTGATATTCGCAGAGGTTGTTAATACAGCAATAGAAGCAACAATAGACAGAGTTGGCTTAGAGATTCATCCATTGTCAGGTCTCGCTAAAGATTTAGGCTCCGCAGCAGTATTAATTGCGCTATTGATAAGTTCATTCGTCTGGATTTCTGTATTTATAAGCTATGTTGGTTATTTTTAAAATTTATTCAATCTCAATGATCACTTATCGCTCATTTGCGACCGTCGCCTAAACTCGTTTTGGGGCAGAAACGAGTTACGCTTGAAAGTCTGCTCATGGCTGTGAGTTCAACCACTCGATGCAACACAAATCGGCTATTCACTGTCAGATTTAATTCAACTCTACAAATTGAATCTGGCAGATCATGTTAAGACTATTTCAAATTAAGCTTGCAAAAGTAAGCTTTTTTCATCGTAGGTTACCACTTTGTCACGGCCAGTTTCTTTAGCAAGGTAGAGTCGTTTATCGGCGTTCGCTAGTAACTCTTTTATAGTCTGCTCGCCGTTTATTGTGCTACTGACGCCTGCACTCACCGATAAATTTATATCGTGCCCCTCGTAATAAAATGGATAACAGCTTATGCTTTCGCGTAGTTCTTCGGCATTATTTCTGGCATCACTTAATGAGCAGTTGGGCAACAAAATGGCAAATTCTTCGCCGCCGATTCTGGCTGATATTTCTTCATTTAAAAACTGTGATTTTATATGCTGGGCGATCCACTTTATGGCTTGATCGCCTGCCTCATGGCCATAGGTATCGTTAACGCGTTTGAAAAAATCAATATCGAGCAAAATAAGTGAAATATTTTTGTTTTGGTAAAGTGGTAAACTTAACGCGTTTTTTCCTTTTATAAAAAAACCACGGCGGTTAAATAGTTGACTTAAAACGTCGGTATTAGCAATGCTGGCAAGCGTATGTTCTGTATTAGATGCTAATAAGTAAGGGAGTAATAATGCACTGCAAGTGGCTAAAATTAAATGACTGCTTAAAATGAGCTCTAATGGTTCTAAATAGGTTGTATCGCTTAGGCTTAAAATAGGTAAAGCAAGCAGCACTGTTTGAACAAACATAAGCAAACTATGGATTAAAAAGCAGGTAATTAATGCCTTTTTTTGTAAGGTTGCAACAAAGCTCATAGTGCTAATGATGTAAGCAGAAAATAAGTATAACCCTGCAATAATAAAGCTCGTTACCATTTGTGCCGCGGAGTAAGGATACACAGATAATAAAATTACAGCGGTAAAAAGTAGCAAATAGTAAATAGGGCGTAAGTTTAAAGGTTTGCTGTATTTGTATTTATGTAGTCCCAGAATAATTAAAAATGGGCTGAGTATTATAAAAACATTCGCTAAATAACTCGTAATAAAAGGAAAATTAAGTATTAGTTTTAAACATGCGAGTAGTTCAGCAAATGAAAATGCAATGCACGCTAAACCAAAAATTAAAAAAGCAGATTGTTTTTTGTAATTATGAACAGATAAAAAAAACAACCCTATTAGTAGGTTAAGTATAAAAGAGAGACCAATCACAGTAGGCAGGTGTAGCATTCATTTTCGCTTTTATTAGGAAATTGTGTCTGACTAACTTAAGTATTATGTATTAATCATGAAAGGTCAATATGGGTAAATAGTACTAGTTACCCATATTGTAACTGAATAGAGTATACGCAGAAGATAATTAACGCCAGCTAAACCAAGCTGTCCAAGGCCGATTTAAGGTTCTCGTAATGAAAACGATAGTTATGCTTTTGTGCTTTGGTTGGCACTACAAATTGCCCGGTAGTGAGTAAGTCAGACATTTCACCCATTAATACTTTCAATACAAATGCAGGCATGGGCATAAAAGCGGGACGCGATAATGCATTACCCAAGCGTTTACTAAACTCTGAGTTACTAACTGGGTTTGGTGCTACGGCGTTAATTGGCCCCGAAATTTCAGGGTGTTTCATAATATATAAAATAAGCTGTGTCATATCGTCTATATGTATCCACGACATACCTTGCTCGCCGTCACCAATTGGCCCGCCTAAACACAATTTAAATGCGGGAAGCATCTTGCTTAATGCGCCACCTTTTTTAGCTAATACAATACCGGTTCGTAATAGGCAGACTCGTGTTTTTTCAGACTCTGCTTTTAATGCTGCGTCTTCCCAGTCTTTACACAGCTGATGGCTAAACTCATTGTGGGGATCTGTAAAGTTTTCATCTATGCGCTTGTTGCTTTGGCGTCCATAGTAGCCAATAGCACTGCCTGATATAAACGTGTGTGGAGGGTTAGTACTTGCTGCAATAGCGTGGCTAATTTTTTCTGTTAGATTAATGCGGCTGTCACGTATAATTTGCTTTTGTTTATCGCTCCAACGCTTATTAACGATTGGCTCACCGGCTAAATTAATAACAACATCAACGGTATTAAAATCAACAGCGCTTATGTCAGTGACTGCTTTAATTTTATGACCCAATAATACATTTGCTTTTGTGGCATTACGGCTTAGCACGGTAACCGTGTTGTGGTGCTCTAAAAAAGGGCATAAATGTTGGCCAATTAGCCCAGTAGCACCTGTAACAAATATATGCATATTGAATCCTCAAATTATAATTGTAGCAAGTGTTTTTAATTTATACTCACTAGCATGTAGTTTCTATCCTTAATACGAAGTAACAAGGGTTATGATCACTTTGTAATTATTTCATTTCATTAGGTTTTGCCTTACACTGTGGCCTTATTACAAATAAAAGGATAAATAAAGTGGCAGGTTTAACGGGTGTAAATAAAAGCTTAATTGTTTTTGCTGCTTTAGTAGTGGTATTGGCAGGGATCAAATCAGCAAGTGTCATTGTTATTCCTTTCATATTAGCGGCATTTATTGCCATTATTTGTAATCCACTAATTAAATTTTTTGCACGTTATAAAATTCCTAAAGGCATTGCAGTGATGCTTGTGGTGCTAATTATTGTTGGGCTTGGAGTCAGCTTAGGTGGCTTAGTTGGCCAGTCCATTAATGATTTTTCACAGCAGCTTCCTGAATATAAAGCCCAACTCAAAGAAGAGTTTATTTGGCTTGTAGACCTCGCCTCCCAGTACAATATTTTAATTAATAAAGAACAACTTATTTCGATGTTCGATCCAGGTAAAATGGTTGATGTAGCAACTAACATGCTGACAGGGCTTGGTGGCGTAATGGCAAACATGTTTTTAATAATCTTAACGGTTATTTTTATGCTGTTTGAAGGCCCACTGCTAAGCAATAAAATACATATGGCTCTTGAAGATCCTGATAGTAAAATGAAGCAAATTGACCGATTTTTAGAATCAATTAATTCTTACTTGGCTATAAAAACACTCGTTAGTTTAGCTACCGGTATTATTGTGTCTGTTTACTTGTGGGTTCTAAATGTTGACTACTTTATATTATGGGGTGTTTTAGCATTTATGTTTAATTACATTCCGAATATTGGGTCAATTATTGCGGCTGTGCCTGCCGTGTTACTTGCCTTAATAACTCAAGGTCCTCTAATTGCCGGTATGGTAGCGGCGGGTTACTTAACAATAAACACGGTGATGGGCAACATTGTAGAGCCTAAATTTTTAGGTAAAGGGCTTGGCCTATCAACCCTTGTTGTATTTTTATCTTTAATATTTTGGGGGTGGCTACTTGGTACAGTAGGTATGCTTTTATCTGTTCCATTAACAATGATTGTTAAAATAGGCCTTGAAACAAGCATAGAAGGTAAATGGGTTGCTACATTATTAGGCAGTGGTGAAGATAGCGCGATGCGTTAACCTTCAGCATTTATAGCCAATATAACCCATTTGAATTGCTATATAGCACTTAATGCGTCATCAACAGCGTTAAGTGCTCCCTCTAAATAACCTGCTTCTTTTTTCGCGAATTCACTTCCTACTAAGTGAATATTTAAATCTCTTAGCTCACTTGTTAGTTCACCTAAATGGAAATCAGGGTGTTGTGAGGGTTGTGTTTTATCGTCGTTATTGGCAACAAATTCATCCTCAGCCCAATCTTTTATAAAACAATGTGTGGGGTTTCTAGCGGCTTCGCCGTAAAAATAGACTAGCTGGTTAATACAAGCTTTTATTAATTGTGCTTTGGAAACTTTACTGCGAGTGGCGTATGGCACGCCGATAAAGCCAAATAAGGCAGCATGCTTATTGTGTTCTGCACTTGCATCATGTATTTCAACCATGGGTCCGACTCGGCTAAAGCATTGTCCAGATAGATTGCGTTCTCGCCAAAAGGCGTAATCGAATGTGGCCACAAATTTAGCCTGTCCTGCCATCCAAGTGGGCGTTGTAGTCAAACGATTTATAAGCCTCTCACTTGCCCAAAAATTAGGTGTTAGATGTTGGGTGATCATTCGTGGAGGCAGGGCAGTGAGCACTGTGTTTGTTTCAAACTGCTGTATTTTACCATTGTTATTAACTGTTAACTGCCAGTTATCATTACTTTTTTTGAGTTCTGTTACGCAATGATTTAACAATATATGCTTTGCAGGTAGCTGTTTATAGAGTGCCTTGATTAAGGTGTTCATGCCATGTTTTAGCCTAAACAATTGCATTTCGCCAGCGCCAGCTATTTGTTGAACTGCTTGATTAGGCGCTTGGTATAACACATCACCATGATTGTATTGCTCAAATGTCGATAAATTGAGCGATTTGACCAATGATTGAATTTTTGGCTGATGAGGAAAGATCCACGTCGGACCAAGATCAAACCCAACATTTTCATTTTTTATTGAATTTTCACAATAAACACGCCCACCTAAAAATGGTTTGGCTTCTAATAATAAAAACGCAATATTACGTTCATGCAATTTTGTTGCAGCATAAAGCCCTGCAAGTCCGCCACCAATAATTATTATAGGCTTGGCCATTATTTACCTTTTTAAGTTTAACAATCTACTAGTAGGTAGTTTGTTTTGTGTGTGCACTATTGTCAAGTGAGTATGCGAGCTAGTCGTGTTATTTACACGTGCTTTAAAAAGGTTGTTTTAAGGATTCTGTAAACTGATTTACTAACTGAATTTCACAGTGCTTGTAGCTGATAGCGGCTGCTTTTGCATTAGGAAGTTTTAATATGTAGCGCCACTGACAGGCACTTTCAATGTACTTCTCATTATTTTTTATACTGCGCATAAATAACTGCAGCACTTGGGTATTACCCGTTGCTTCTTCAGATTGGACTAGTTCGTACTTGCGTTTTTGTACCCAAGTCCCTTGCTCTTGTTTGGCTTTATCGAGCTGGGTGTCAAGGCATTGGATGTAACGCTTAGATTCATTCATAGTTGGCTTATCAACCAATTGGCACACAGCATTAGAATATGCACTGCCACTTATTATAAGGAGAAAAAACGAAAACAAGTTTGCATACGTATTATTTTTTATCATGGTAATTAAACTCTAATATAAATTGTGCGCCGCCTAGCTTGTCGGCTTCAGTGATTGTCAGTGTGCCGTGGTAAGATGTAACCAAGTCCGAGACAATGGCCATGCCAACACCATGCCCACTTTGGTATGTATCTAAGCGTGTACCGCGTTTAAGTAATGATTCGCGCTTATCTTCTGGCACACCCGGGCCATCATCACTTATACCTATACATAATGTTTTACTTTGCACCACTTGTACCGTTACTTGAGAACGACACGCTTTACAGGCGTTATCAATTAAGTTGCCTAGTAACTCCATTAAATCGGTTTGGTCACCTAAAAAGTAGTCTTTATCAGAAACTATACAATCAAAAATAATATCTTTGTCGCGATAAACTTTAGCCATTGCACTTAGTATTGAGTCGATAACTGGTTTTATAGGCGTTTGTTTTTTCCACGTATCTGATGCGCCAGTAGCTGCACGCTTTAATTGGTGTTCGATCATCACATTTATACGGTCTAACTGTTCTTGTGCGTCAGCATCATTTGCAAGCGGGCTTGATTTAAGAACAGCTAGTGGGGTTTTAAGTGCGTGCGCTAAATCGCTGAGCGATGCTCTGTAGCGTTCTTTTTGTCGTTGCTGAGATTCAAGTAACAAGTTTAAGTCGGCTTTTATGGTTTGTAGTTCAATTGGATAAAGGCCTTTAATTTCTTGTATATCACCAGATTCAATGGCTTTTATTTCTTTATCTAAGCGCTGAAGTGGGCGAGCGCTCCAAATAAAACCGATAGCCATTAAAATTGTTATGGCAATACCCATAACAAACATCCACTCAACAAGTGTTTGTTTAAACCCATCCATTAAGCGAAGTAGAGCGTCGTTACGTTTTACTAAAATGAACCGAGCCTGCTCGGACTGATCAATATTATTTAATATTACGGTTAAACTAAGCTGCCAATAAACCGTATTTTTGTATTCTACGCGCCTAAAATCAGCAGCACCGGCTTTAGTTTCTATTTGTTGAGGTACAAAGTCGACATTCACCGCTGACTCCGAATGCCAAATTGGCTCTTCATCTCGGTAAATCATTGCGTAAGTGTCAGAGTTTAATCTGTTAAGCTCAGGCGCTAATATAGTGCTTGGCATAATTATGCCATGTTCAGTGAAGTCTACCTCAGATATGAGAGAATAGAGTTGAGCTTCTAGCGTTTTTTCTGTGGCATCGACCAAAGAGGCATAATAGGCTTTGCCAATTGAGTAAAACAAAATAGGCAGTGCCACCAATAAAACAAAGACAAGGATAAATCCTTGCCTTATTTTTAGTGATACTTGCGGTCCTACCACTGACTTTTTAGCCTGTAACCACGGCCACGTAACGTTTCAACTGGGTTGAGGGTGCCCTCTGGGTCTAACTTTTTACGTAGGCGTAAGACAAATACTTCAATTACATTCGAATCAAGGTCGAAATCCTGATCGTAAATATGCTCGGTAAGCTCTGACTTAGAAATAACTTTTTGCGGGTTTACCATTAAGTATTCAAGTACTTTATACTCATAAGCCGTTAGGCTTAACTCTTTGTCATCGACCCAAACTTGTTGCGAACGGGTGTGTATTTTTATAGGTCCTGCTGTCATTTCAGGGTTAGCTTTACCTGCACTGCGGCGAATAAGTGCGTTACAACGCGCTGCTAATTCTTCAACATGAAATGGCTTTGTTAAATAGTCGTCTGCACCGGCATCTAGCCCTTCAACTTTATCTTGCCAGCGATCACGGGCTGTTAAAATTAAAATTGGAATTGTCACGCCTTGGGCACGTGCTTTGTTAATTAACTCAATTCCGTCAATTTTAGGTAAACCCAAATCAACCACAGCCATATCCAAAGGGTATTCAGTAATATGGAATAAACCAGCTTCACCATCGTGACATAAATCCACGCTGTAGCGTTCTTTCTCTAATGCATTTCGTAGGTTGTCTGCTAAATGTAGATCGTCTTCAATAACTAAAATTCGCATTTTTTAATCCTTTTTCACTTCGCCGGTTTTTTTATTAATATGTAAATCAACGACGTGGCCGTCAGATTTGAGTATTCGTACGGTATAAAACTCTGGTTTTTCAGTTATCTTTAGCGTTTTACCGCCAATGCTTTGTTTTGCAAGTATTACCGCTTTCTTTTTATCCACCGGTTGATTTACCTTTTTAGTGGGCGTAGCCGAAGCTTGGCTATTGCTAGCAAAGCTAACACAAGCAATAAAAATAAGGCTTAACAATACGCGCATAACAGAAACTCCTAGACCAGATAACCTTAGTTTAATTAACTAAGTTACTAAAATTCAAGTAAAAACGTTAAATCCGTAATTACATTAATAATTTTAATTAAAAACGTGTGAACAAATCCTGAATTACAGGTTGGCTTGTAACAACACGCTGTTATTTATACTGGAAACACTTTTTTGAATGGTTTAACAATTGTATTTACGTATACGCCACCTGAAACGTAAGGATCATTAGTTGCCCATTCACGCGCAGCTTCTAGCGAATCAAACTCTGCAATAATAACTGAGCCAGTAAAACCGGCATCTTGAGGGTCTTCATTATCAACCGCAGGGAAAGGGCCGGCGGTAAGTAGCCTGTTTTGTGCATCAAGCTCTTTTAAGCGTTCTAAGTGCGCTGGACGTGCAGCTTTTCGTAATTCAAGGCTGTTTTCAACGTCTGTTGAGTAAATCATGTACAACATAATAGATTCTCACTTAAGTTGTTAAATTTAATTATGCAAATAGTACCACAGAGCTCAAATTTGGCTAACTAAAAGCGTATACACTTAGGTTTACAGTTGGATTTTATTTTTAACGCTAATTGCTTGAAAACCGCTGTATAACACTGGTAGAGTCGCTCAGATACTCAAAATAATAAAAAGGTTTTATACATGAGCGATAATAGAGAGCGATTTAGCTCCCGTCTCGGATTTATACTGGCTGCAGCTGGTTCTGCCGTTGGTATTGGTAATTTAGTGGGTTTTCCCGTTTCTGCTACTAAAAATGGTGGCGGCGCATTTTTATTAATTTATGCTCTATTTGTCGTGTTTATTTGTTTACCCGTGATGATGGCAGAAATGGCCATGGGCCGAAATGCTCAAAAAGATCCGCTCGGTTCATACAAACTTTTAGCAAATAACGATAAAAAATGGAAATTTGCAGGATTTTTAGCCGTTTTAACTCCATTTATGATTGCCGTTTTTTATATGGTAATTACAGTGTGGATTTTTGGCTACTTGATACAGGCAGGCATGGGTAACTTAGATGCGTTAGCCGATCCAAGCCATTTTGGGACATTTATTAACAGCTACACAGTATTTGCTTATATGGCAGTGGTGGTTGTTATTGTTAACCTTATTTTACTCGGCGGTGTAAAACAGGGCATAGAAAAAGCGGCTAAAGTATTAATGCCAGCATTGTTGGTAATGCTGTTAGCTTTGGTAGCGTATGTTTTAACGCTAGATAACGCATTGGCAGGCGTTGAGTATTACGTTATTCCTGACTTTTCAAAAATGAGTGCTAGCGTACTCAATGGTGCATTGAGTCAAGCGTTCTTCTCTTTATCGCTAGGTATGGGTATTTTAATGACCTATGCGTCGTATATTTCTAAGAAAGACGACATAGTTAGTAGTGCAAAAATGGTGGCTATTACAGACTCACTAGTCGCGTTTGTTGCCGGCCTTATGGTTTTACCCGCTATATTTAGTTTTGACCCAAATACTAACCCGGAGTCGTTATCAGACTCGTCTGTATCAATGATTTTTGTTTATTTACCTAAAATTTTATTAGCATTACAAAACGATATTGGCTACGTAGGGGCTTCAGTTGTCGCCTTTTCATTCTTTTTACTTGTATTTTTTGCAGCAATAACGTCTTTGGTTTCAATTGTAGAAGTACCAACGGCAACATTGAGTGATCGTAAAGGTATTAGTCGTAAAAAAGCCTTAGGTATACTAACGCTTAGCACAGGCGTGCTTACAATTATATGTACTATGTCGTTTGGTATGGTTGACAGTTTAACGTCGTTTACCAGCTATGGCGGTGCCAGTAAGAGCTTTTTTGATATTGTAGTTGATGTATTCTACGACACTATTTTACCTCTTAATGGCTTAATGGTGTGTTTGTTTGTAATGTATCGATGGAAAAAAGCGCGTTTAACACAGGAACTAAGCCAAGGTTCACCTAGCTACGAAGGCAGCATGATGGAGAAATACGTTAACTTTTCTCTTTCAACGTTTATCCCATTTATTTTAGCTGTGATATTTATAAACACGGTTGCTACCAAGTTCTTTGGTTTAAAGTTATTTGGCTTTTAAAATGTAAAGTATAAAAAAGCCGCGCTTTGAAGTGACCCCAATAAGTTGGACTCATTTCTAAGCGGCAACCAAGGCCTGATTTCGATATTGTATCGGACTC